>DASWUI010000270.1:0-6482 GCA_036401715.1 Ramlibacter sp.
TCCTCCAGCGCCGGCGCCGACGCGCCCGGGTAGCGCACGGTGAGGCCGCGGAACTCGATGCGTCCCGTGGCGCGGCCGGGGTCGTGGCTGCCGCCCTGTTCGGCCGGCGTGTGCTCCACCAGGTCGAAGGAGCGCTCCAGCACGGCCAGCGATCGCGTGATCGGCCCCGTCGCCTCGGACAGGCGCTTGACCGGCGCGATCAGCATCAGCAGCGCCGCCACGAAGGAAGCGAACGTGCCCACGGTCATGCCGCGCTCGGTCTGCCACAGCGCGATCACGATCACCACGGACAGTGCCGCGGCCGCCAGCATGTGCATCACCGGGGTGATCGCCGCCTGGGCCACCGAGGATTTCATCGCCAGCCGGCGCAGCGCCATGCTCAGCGCCTCGAAGCGCCTGGCCTGCGCCGGGCCCGCGCCGTGCAGGCGCACCATGCGGTTGGCCAGCACGTTCTCCTCCACCGAATAGGCGATCTCGATGGTGGCGGCCTGGCTGCTCTTGGCCAGCCGGTGCAGCCGGCGCGAGGCCGTGCGCATGATCCAGGCCACGGCGGGCCCGAGGAAGCCGACGATCAGGGTCAGCTGCCAGTTGATCCACAGCAGGTAGACCATCAGCCCCACCAGCGCCAGGCTGTCCTTGACCAGCCCCGTGAGGGCGTTCACCAGCACCGTGATGGCGTTCTGCACCTCGTGCACGATGCTGTTGGACAGCGAGCTGGCCGACTCCGAGCGGAACATGTCCAGCCGCGCGTCGAGCAGGCGCGCGAACAGGGCGCGCCGCAGCATGAACATGCCTTCATTGGCGATCTTGGCCAGCGCGATGTCGGCGATGAAGCCCGCGCCGCCGCGGATGGCGAACAGCAGCAGCAGGGCCGCCGGCACCAGCCAGGGATTGAAGGCGCTGGCGCCGAAGCCGCGATCGAGCAGGGGACGCAGCAGCGCGGGCGCCGCCGGTTCGGTGCTCGCGCCGATGACGGTGGCGATCACCACCACGATCCAGTAGCGGCGGACGTGGCTGATGTAGGGAAGGAAGCGGCGGATGCGGTCCGTCAGCCGCGCCGGCGCTGCATCGGGTGCGGGCGCCGCGCCGGGAGTCGTGGACGCGTCGGGCACAATAGGCGGAGCGGACTGCATGCGAGGCCGCATTATCCAAGATTCCATGTCCCCACTTTCCCCCGGCCGCCGCCGGTCGCCGCCCGCCAAGGTGAAGCTCCAGCCATGAGCGTGGGGGCGGAGACGGCGGTGCGCGGGGCTGCCATGACACCATCGATCGCGCGCCTGGCCAGCTGGCTCGGCGTGCGGCTGTGCCTCGCGCCCCTGCTGGTGCTGACGGTGCCGCGCTGGACCAATGCGATCCTGTTCGCCGGCGTGCTGCTCTCCGGCGCGCTGCTCCTCTCGGGCAGGCTGCCGCCGCTGCGCCTGGCGCGCACGGAACGCCGGCTGGCGGCGCTGCTGCTGGTGACGCTGGTCAGCCCGATCGTGGCGACCGTGGCGGCCGCCCTGCTGCGCGGGGACCTCTATCCCGCGCAGTTCGAGGCGCCGAGCCGCTTCCTGCTGGCCGTGCCGCTGTTCCTGTTCGTCCTGCGCTGGCGGGTGCCGGCCGGGCGCATCCTGCAGTGGGTGCTGCCGGTCGCCCTGCTGCTGGCGCTGGCCTACCTGCACTTCATCGGCCAGGATCCGCGCTGGCCGGCGAGGCGCGTGACGACGCACGCGGTGGACCCCCTGGTCTTCTGCTACCTCACGCTCACCTTCGGCCTGATGGGCCTGGTGTCCATCACGCCGCGCGACTGGCGCGAGGGCGACCGCTGGAGCGTCGCGCTGCGCTTCGCGGCCTTCTTCCTGGGCGCCTACCTGTCGCTGCTCACCTTCTCGCGCACCGGCTGGGCGGCGGTGCCCCTGCTGGTGGCGGCCTGGCTGCTGCACCACTGGGGCGGGCGCGGCAAGCTGCAGACGTTCACCGTCCTGGGCCTGGCGGTGCTCGCGCCCGTGGCGGCCTACCTGCTGGTGCCGGTCATCGCCGACCGCGTCGACATCACCGTCCGCGAGATCCTCAGCTATCCCTGGCAGGGCGTCGCCCCCGAGACCTCGGTGGGCCTGCGGATCACCTACCTGCGCATGGCGGCCGACCTGTTCGCGCAGCACCCCTGGGCGGGGGTGGGCGACACGGCGCGCATGGCGCCGGCCACCGTCGCGGATTTCCCCTACGCGTCGCCGTTCGCCGTGCAGAGCGCCTTCGAGTCCGCCTTCCACAACCAGGTCGTGAGCAGCGCCGTGCGCAGCGGCGCCGGCGGGCTGGTCTCGGCCGCCCTGCTGCTGCTGGTGCCGCTGGCGATCTGCCTGCGCGCCGTGCGCCAGCCGGAGAACCGCGGCAACGCCGACGCCGCCATGGGGGTCGCCTTCTTCACCACCCTCGTCGTGAGCAGCCTGAGCACCGAAGTCGTGGACCTGAAGTTCATGGCCAGCTTCTACGCGACGATGACCGCGCTGTTCTGCGGCGTCCTCCTGAACCGACATGGACAAGACTAGCTACGCCCTCACGTTCGCCTGCTACGGGCAGGTGGACTACACGCGCCAGTGCATCGACAGCATGGTCCGCCACGGCACGCCGCTGGACCGGCTGGTCGTGGTGGACAACGGCTCGAAGGACGGCACGCGCGAATATCTCCAGACGCTGCCCCTGGGGGGGCGCATCTACAACCGGGACAACATGGGCTGCGGCGTCGCCTGGAACCAGGGCGCGCTCGCCCTCCAGGCGGACTGGACGATCGTGATGAACAACGACGTCCTGGTCAGCCCGGGGTGGATCGAGAGCCTGATCGGCGCGGCCCAGCGCAACAACCTGCGCGTGATCTCCCCGGCGCTGGTGGAAGGCGAGCTGGGCTACGACTTCGACACCTTCGCGCCCGACGCCGGCCGGCGCATGGGCGATGCGCTGCGCCACGGCTGGTGCCACGCCGTCTGCCTGGCCGTGCACCACTCGGTGTGGATGGACATCGGCTACTTCCAGCCCATCCCCAAGCTGCTGGGCTACGAAGACACCATGTTCTTCCACGAGATGGCCAAGGCCGGCATCGCCGGCGGCACCACCGGCGCTTCCTGGCTGCACCACTTCGGCTCCATCACGCAGACGGCGATGAAGCAGGAGCGCGGGCTGCGCCAGAAGGACAACCTGGGCTACCGCTACAACTACCGCCTGCTGCACAAGTCCTGGCTGCGCCGCAAGATGGACAAGGCCAGGCTGGTGCGCCAGCAGAAGGACTGGAAGGCGCAGGAGCTGGCGCGCTACGGAATGACCATGCGCGGCTACTGCCGCGGCGGCGCCATCGAGTGGGGTTGAGCGGCAGCCGCCGCGCGCTCGCCCACCGGCTGCTGCATCAGCCACAGCCTGAGGTACTTGTAGTAGCTGGTCTGCGCGTTGTAGATCGCCAGCACCAGGCCCATGCGGCCGTCGCGGAAACCCTGGCGCAGGAAATAGGTCTTGACGAAGGACCAGAAGCCGCTGGCGAGCGCCCGTCCGAGCGAGGAACGCTGGCCGTTGGCGTTGGCGTCGATCGCCGCGCCGCGTGAATAGCGCGTCAACTTTTCCAGCACGTCGTCCAGGTCCCTGTAACTGAAATGGATGATGGGCGAGCGCAGGTCGGCGCGTTTTCCGTCCACCGTCATGTGCGCGTGCAGGAAGTGGTCGGTGAAGCCGGCGCGCTCGCGCCGCACCAGCCGCAGGGTGTAGTCGGGGCGCCAGCCGCAGTGGTCGATGAACTGCCCGCAGAAGCTCGAGTACCGGGGGAGGCGGTAGCCGTCGGCCACCGGCTGCTCGATGGCCGCGCGGATCTCTCGCGCCAGCTCGTCGCTCACGCGCTCGTCGGCGTCCAGGGACAGCACCCAGTCCGATGTCGCGAGCGAAATCCCCCGCTGCTGCTGCCTGCCGTAGCCCGGCCAGTCCGTTACATGCACTTGCGCTCCGGCCTCGCGCGCCACGGCCGCGGTAGCGTCGGTGCTGGATGAATCAAGTACGATCACCTCGTCGGCGAAAGAGACACTGCGGACGCATTCGGCAATCTGGTGCGCTTCGTTCCGGGCGGCGATGACGACGGAGAGTGTGGGCCGGGGCATGCGGGGATTTTCCATGATCCGCACGGCAGTCCCGCGCGACCTCCGTTCCGCACCCGATTCGCCCGACCGTCGAAAGGAGATAGGCTGCTGCCCATGACAAAGACATCGCTTGCCCGCCGCGCCTGCGCCGCGGGACTCGCCCTGGCCCCCTTCGCGCCCGCGCTGGCCCAGTTCCGCGTGGAAGTCACCGGCGTCGGCCTCACGCAATTGCCGATCGCCGTGGTGCCCTTCCGCGGCGAAGGCGAGGCGCCGCAGAAGATCGCCGCCATCGTGCAGGCCGACCTGGAACGCAGCGGCCAGTTCCGCGCCATCGATCCCTCCGGCGGCGGCCCGCTGGACGAGACCAGCCGCTTCGACCTCAGCCCATGGCGGCAGAAGGCCGCCGACTCGCTGGCCGTGGGCAGCGTCTCGCGGCTGGCGGACGGCCGCTACGACGTGCGCTTCCGCCTGTGGGACGTGGTGCGCGCGCAGAGCCTGGCCGCCGACGGCTTCGTGGTGGTCGCCGCCGACCTGCGGCTGGCCGCGCACCGCATCGCGGACATGATCTACGAGAAGCTCACGGGCGAGAAGGGCGTGTTCTCCACCCGCATCGCCTACGTGACCAAGGCGGGCAACCGCTACAACCTCTGGGTCGCGGACGCCGACGGCGAGAACGCCCAGTCCGCGCTGGCCAGCGCCGAGCCCATCATCTCGCCGGCCTGGTCCGCCAACGGCCGCCAGCTCGCCTACGTCTCCTTCGAGTCGCGCAAGCCGGTCGTGTACGTGCACGACATCGCCACCGGCAACCGGCGCCTGATCGCCAACTTCCGCGGCTCCAACAGCGCGCCGGCCTGGGCGCCCGACGGCCGCACGCTGGCCGTCACGCTCACCCGCGACGGGGGCTCGCAGCTCTACACGATCGCATCCACCGGCGGCGAGGCGCGGCGGCTCACGCAGTCCGGCAGCATCGACACCGAGCCGCTGTACTCGGCCGACGGCCGCAGCATCTACTTCGTGAGCGACCGCGGCGGCGCGCCGCAGATCTACCGCATGGCCGCCACCGGCGGCGACCCGCAGCGCGTCACCTTTACAGGGACTTACAACATTTCGCCGGCCCTCAGTCCCGACGGACGGTGGCTGGCCTACATTTCCCGCATCAGCGGCGCCTTCAAGCTGCAGGTGATGGAACTTGCCACGGGCAACGTCCAGTCGCTCACCGAGAGCACGGCCGACGAGAGCCCGAGCTTCGCCCCCAACGGCCGGCTGATCATCTACGCTACCCGCCAGGGCGGCGCGGAGGCACTGATGACCACCACCCTCGACGGCAAGATCAAGGCCCGCCTGCCGGGCAGGGGTGGCGACATCCGCGAGCCCGACTGGGGCCCCTTTCAGCGATGAATTTTCTGGAGATCCAAGGAATGAAGCAGCGTGTGTTTCTGGCTGTCGCATTGGCCGCAGCGCTTGCCGGCTGCGCAAGCGGCGTGAAGCTCGACGACGTCCCCGTCGAAGACCGTGCCGGCCAGTCGGCCGTGCCCGGCGGCGGCCCCGGCGGCCCCGGGGGGCAGAGCCAGGTCCAGCCGGTGCAGGCGGACCGCGCGACGCCCAACCAGGCCGGCCCGACCAGCGTGGCCCGTGTCGTGTACTTCGACTACGACAGCTACGTGATCAAGCCGGAATTCCAGGCGCTGCTGGAGGCGCACGCGCGCTTCCTCAAGGCCAACGGCACCACCCACATCGTGATCGAGGGCCACACCGACGAACGCGGCGGCCGCGAGTACAACCTGGCCCTGGGCCAGCGCCGCTCGGAGGCCGTGCGCCGCGCACTCGAACTGCTCGGCGTGCGCGATGCCCAGGTCGAGGCCGTGAGCTTCGGCGAGGAAAAGCCGGCCACGCCCGGCTCCGACGAATCCGCGTGGTCCCGCAACCGCCGCGCTGAAATCGCCTACCGATGAAGACCATGACACGTTCCGCGCTCGCCGCGGCGCTGGCCGCCGCAACGCTCTTCGCCGCCCCGGCGCAGGCGGCCCTGTTCGAGGACGACGAGGCGCGCCGCGCCATCCTCGAGCTGCGCCAGCGCGTGGAGCAGCAGCGCCAGGGCCTCAGCGAGGAACTGCGCCGCTCCAACGAGGAAAACGCGGCCCTGCGCCGCAGCCTGCTGGAGCTGCAGAACCAGATCGAGGCGCTGCGCTCCGAGCTGGCGCGCCTGCGCGGAACGGACGAACAGCTGGCGCGCGACGTCGCCGACGTGCAGAAGCGCCAGCGCGACATCGCGCAGGGCGTGGACGAGCGCCTGCGCAAGTTCGAGCCGGTGCAGGTGAACGTGGACGGCCGCGAGTTCAGCGTCGATCCCGCGGAGCAGCGCGACTTCGAGGCGGCCCTGGCCGCCTTCCGCAA
>DASWUI010000271.1:0-2844 GCA_036401715.1 Ramlibacter sp.
GCCGGGCCCCCGGACAGGTCCGCCGCCGCGTAGCCGTTGTAGCGGCTGATCGGATCGGGCCCGGTGGTGGCGCGGGTGTTCACCAGCGAGGACAGCGGCACCATCTGGCCGGCGCCGTTGCGCGTCCACAGGCGCGAGACGGCATCGGCGTCGGCGCGGAAGCCCGCGTCCGCCTGCACGTTCACCTGCCAGGCGCGGCCCAGGTAGTTGAAATCGTTGACGTACAGCGAGCCCAGGTACACCTGCATCGCCTCGGCCACCGCCGTCATGGGCACGCCCATGGCCTTGGCCTTCTCGCGGTCGATCTCCACCGCCAGCTGCGGCACCTGCGCCTGGTAGCCGGACATCAGGCCGGCCAGGCGCGGGTCCTTGCCCGCGGCGGCGAGCACGCGTTGCAGCGCCTTCTCCAGTTCCTGCGGCCCGAGCCGCGCCGTGTCCTGGATCTGCAGCTTGAAGCCCCCGGTCTGGCCCAGCCCGGGAACGGGCGGCGGCGGGAAGATGGCCACGAAGCCTTCGTCGATCGCGCCGAATTTCGCGTTGAGCGCGCCGGCGATGGCCCCGGCAGCCAGGCTCTGGTCCCGCCGCTGTTCGAAGGGATCGAGCATGGCGAACACCACGGCGGCGCTCGGGCTGTTGACGAAGCCGTTGATCGACAGGCCGGGGAAGGCGACCACGCTTTCGACGCCGGGCTGCTCCAGCGTGATGCGCGTCATCTCGCGCGCCACCGCTTCGGTGCGGTCCAGCGAGGCGCCGGGCGGCAGCTGCACGATGCCCACCAGGAAGTACTTGTCCTGGGCCGGCACGAAGCCGGTGGGCGTGCCGCGGAAGGCGAGCAGCGTCAGGGCCAGCAGGCCGGCATACAGCAGCAGCAGGCGGGCGCCGCGGCGCAGGCCGGCGCCGGTGAAGGCGGCGTAGCGCGTGGCCAGTGCGTCGAAGGCGCGGTTGAAGGCACCCAGCGGCCGCGCCAGCCAGCCGGGACCGGCCGCATGCGGCTTGAGCAGCATGGCGGCCAGCGCCGGGCTCAGCGTCAGCGAGTTGATGGCCGACAGGATGGTGGAGATCGCGATGGTCAGCGCGAACTGCCGGTAGAACTCACCCGACAGGCCGCCCATGAAGGCCGTGGGAATGAACACGGCGGCCAGCACCGCGGTGATCACCAGGATCGGGCCGGTCACTTCCTGCATGGCGCGCAGCGCGGCTTCCCGCGGCGCCATGCCAGCGGAGAGATGGCGCTCCACGTTCTCCACCACCACGATCGCGTCGTCCACCACGATGCCGATGGCCATCACCAGCCCGAACAGCGACAGCGTGTTGAGCGAGAAGCCCAGCAGGTGCATCACGGCCAGCGTGCCGACCAGGGACACGGGCACCGCCGCGATCGGGATCAGCGAGGCGCGCCAGTTCTGCAGGAACAGCAGCACGACCAGCACCACCAGCACGATGGCCTCGCCCAGCGTCTGCAGCACGTTGCCGATCGACGCGCGCACGAACAGGGTCGGGTCGTAGGCGACGCGATGCTCGATGCCTTGGGGGAAGCCCTTCTGCAGCTCCTGCATCTTCGCGCGCACGGCGCTGGCCACTTCGAGCGCGCTGGCCGAGGGATCCTGCGTGATCTGGATGCCGACGGCGGGCTGGTTGTCCAGCAGGCTGCGCAGGCTGTAGTGGCTGGCACCCAGCTCGATGCGCGCCACGCTGGAGAGCTTCAGCTGCTCGCCGCCCGTTCCGGTGCGCACCACGATGTCGCGGAAGGCTTCCGGCGTCGCCAGCCGGCCGGTCACCGACAGCTGGAACTGCTGGTGCGCGCGCGCATCCGGCTGGCCCACCGCGCCCGCGGCCACCTGCATGTTCTGCTCGCGGATGGCCGCGACCACGTCTCCCGGCGTCAGGCCGTAGGCGAGCATGCGTTCCGGATCCAGCCACACGCGCAGGCTGTATTCGCCCGCGCCCCAGACAGCCACCGTCTGCACGCCCGGCACGCGAAGCAGCGCGTCGCGGACATTGAGCTGGGCGAAGTTGGACAGGTGCAGCAGGTCGTAGCGCTCGCCGGGCGACACCAGGTGCACCACCATCAGCATGTCGGGCGAGACCTTCTCGCTCACCACGCCGATGCGCTGCACTTCCGTGGGCAGGCGGGGCAGGGCCCGCGCGACGCGGTTCTGCACCTCCGTCTCCGCGCGCGCGGCATCCGTCCCCTGCGCGAACGTCAGGCGCAGCGTGTAGCGGCCGTCGCCGGTGGCATGCGAGCCCATGTACTGCAGGCCGGGCAGGCCGTTGAGTTCGGTCTCCAGCGGCGTGGCGACGGTGTCGGCGATCACCGCCGGACTGGCCCCGGGGTAGGCGGCCGTGACGTTGACGGTGGGCGGCATGACGTTGGGGTATTCCGTCAGCGGCAGCCGGCCCATGCTGGCCAGGCCGGCCAGCAGGATCAGGAGCGACAGGGCGATCGCGAGGATCGGCCGGTCGATGAAGAGGCGGGCGAGTTTCATGGCGGTGCTCCTCAGGTCTTGCTGGCGTCGGCCGCTTGCGCCTGCGGGCCGGCGGTCCCCGGCTGCGTGCTGACCTTCATGCCGGGGCGCACCTTCATGAGGCCGGAGACGATCACCTGTTCGCCGGCGCTCACGCCGGAGAGCACGACGCGTTGATCACCGTGGAGCGCGCCCAGCTGCACCGGCCGGTACGCCACTTCGCCGCCGCTGCCGACCACCAGCACGAACCGCTGGCCCTGGTCGGTGGCGATCGCCTTTTCGGGCACCAGCAGGCTGTCGCTGGCGCTGCCGGCGAGCTGCACGCGCACGAACTGCCCGGGCACGAGGCCGGCGACGGGGTGGTCCACGCGCGCGCGCA
>DASWUI010000272.1:0-5909 GCA_036401715.1 Ramlibacter sp.
GGCCGCGCTCGTCGCGCTGCTCGATGGCCGCGCCCCCCTCGACCAGGCGGCGCACCATCGCCAGGTCGCCACGGCCGGCGGCGGCGACCAGGGGGGCGGCGGGCTGGGCCGCCGCCACGGTGGGCAGCACGGCGAGCGCGAGGACGCCGAGGCAGCGCTGGAGCAGGGTGGCAGGCATGCCGCATTCTGCCGTCCGGCCCCGGATCGGCGGCCGGCGGGCATCTAGAGCGGTGGCCCCAAACCCATCCCGGCCAAAATGCTGCAGAATAGAACGACCGTTCGTTTTATTTTCCACCCGCACATGTCCGTCACCGAACTGCCCGTCAAGCCCGGCCGCGCCCGGGAGGGCAAGGCCATGCAGAAGGGCCAGCAGACCAAGGCGGCGATCGTCGACGCCGCCCTGGGCCTGGCCACGCAGATCGGGCTGGAAGGCCTGTCGATCGGCGCGCTCGCGGAAGTCACGCAGATGAGCAAGTCGGGCGTGTTCGCCCACTTCGGCTCGCGCGAGGAACTGCAGATCTCCGTGATCCGCGAATACCACCAGCGCTTCGAGCAGGAGGTCTTCTATCCCGCCCTGAGCGAGCCGCGCGGCCTGCCGCGCCTGCGCGCCATGTTCGCCAACTGGATGAAGCGCACCTCGGTGGAGCTCGATTCCGGCTGCATCTACATCAGCGGCGCGGTCGAATTCGACGACCGTCCCGGCCCCGTGCGCGACGCGCTCGCCTGGTCCGTGCAGACCTGGCATGCGGGCATGAAGCGCGCGATCAACCTGGCCAAGCAGGAGGGGCACCTCGATGCCGCCACCGACGAGGAGCAGATGCTCTTCGAGATCCACGGCCTGATCCTCGCGCTGCACTACGAGGCCCGCTTCCTGAAGAACCCCGGCTCCATCGCCCGCGCCAACGCGGGCTTCGAGAACATCCTGCGGCGCTGTGGCGCCGCCGCTTCCCCCAAGTCCCCGAAACCCGCGCGCGCCGGCAAGGCCGCCAAGGAGTAAAGAAAAGATGCCCACGTACACGCCGCCGCTGCGCGACATGCAGTTCGTCATCCACGAGCTGCTCAACGCCACCGAGGAGCTCAAGGCCTGCCCGAAGCACGCCGACATCGATGCCGGGACGATCAACGCGGTGCTGGAGGAAGGCGGCAAGTTCGCCGCGGAGGTGACCTTCCCGCTGAACGTCACCGGCGACACGGAAGGCTGCAAGCTCGATGCGAAGACGCACGAGGTCACCACGCCCACCGGCTTCAAGGATGCGTACGCGAAGTACGTGGAAGGCGGCTGGCCGGCGCTGTCCTGCGACCCGGCGTACGGCGGCCAGGGCCTGCCCTTCGTGCTGAACCAGTGCCTGTACGAAATGCTCAACAGCGCCAACCAGGCCTGGACCATGTACCCGGGCCTGTCGCACGGCGCCTACGAGGCGCTGCACGCGCACGGCACCGACGAACAGAAGAAGCTGTTCCTGCCCAAGCTGGTGAGCGGCGAGTGGACGGGCACCATGTGCCTGACCGAGCCCCACTGCGGCACGGACCTCGGCCTGCTGCGCACCAAGGCGGAACCGCAGCCCGACGGCACCTACAGGCTGACCGGCAACAAGATCTTCATCTCCGCCGGCGAGCACGACATGGCGGAGAACATCGTCCACCTGGTGCTCGCGCGCCTGCCGGATGCGCCGCAGGGCAGCAAGGGCATCTCGCTGTTCCTGGTGCCCAAGTACAAGGTGAAGCCGGACGGCTCGCTGGGCGAGCGCAATGGCATCTGGTGCGGCGGCCTGGAGCACAAGATGGGCATCCACGGCAACGCCACCGCGCAGCTGGTGCTGGAAGGCGCCGTCGGGACCCTGGTGGGCGAGCCGAACAAGGGCCTGCCGGCGATGTTCGTGATGATGAACGCCGCCCGCCTGGGCGTGGGCAACCAGTCGCTGGGCCTGACCGAAGTGGCCTTCCAGAATGCGCTGGCCTATGCCAAGGAGCGCATCCAGATGCGTTCCCTCAGCGGCCCCAAGGCCAAGGACAAGCCGGCCGACCCGATCATCGTGCACCCCGACGTGCGCAAGATGCTGCTGACCGCCAAAGCCTACGCCGAGGGCGGCCGGGCGCTGGCGGTCTACTGCACGCTGCTGCTGGACAAGGAGCTGTACCACCCCGACGAGAAGGTGCGCGCGGAGTGCGCCGAGATCGTCGCGCTGCTCACGCCGATCGTGAAGGCCTTCCTCACCGACAACGGCCACGTCGCCACCAACGCCTGCCTGCAGGTGTTCGGCGGCCACGGCTATATCAAGGAATGGGGGATGGAGCAGTTCGTGCGGGACAACCGCATCAACATGATCTACGAAGGCACGAACACGGTGCAGTCGCTGGACCTGCTGGGCCGCAAGGTGCTGGGCAACCAGGGCGCCACGCTCAAGAAATTCGGCAAGCTGGTCGCGCAGCTGGTGGAAGAAGAGGGCGTGAACGAGAAGATGGCCGAGTTCATCAACCCGGTCGCCATGCTGGGCGACCAGGTCACCAAGTTCACCACCGAGATCGGCTTCAAGGGCTTCCAGGACGCGGACGAAGTGGGCGGCGCCGCCACCGACTACCTGCGCGTGCTGGGCCACCTGGTGTTCGGCTACCTGTGGGCGCGCATGGCGCAGGTGGCGCTGCGAAAGATCGAGGCCGCGGAAAAGGAAGGCAAGCCGACCGACCCGTTCTACCAGGCCAAGCTGCAGACCGCGCGCTTCTACTTCGCGCGCCTGTTCCCCGAGACGGCCACGCTGATGCGCACCGCACGTTCGGGGGTGAAGAACCTGCTGGACACGGACGCGGCGCTGGCATGAAGGCCGCCATCGTGAAACCGGAACATGTCATTGCGGGCTCGACCCGCAATCCACGCTTCCACCTCATCCCGGGCTCGACCCGGGATCCACGTGCGGCGCATGGATGGCGGGTCAGGCCCGCCATGACATGGCTGTGTGGCATGGGGCTGATGCTGGCGGCGACCGCCTCCTTCGCCCAGGCCACCCCCATCGGCACCTGGCGCAGCATCGACGACAAGACCGGCGAGGCCAAGGCGGAGATCCGCATCAGCGAGAGCAACGGCGTGCTGACCGGCCGCATCGAGAAGCTCCTCAAGCGCAGCAAGCCCAACCCGACCTGCGAGAAGTGCGACGACGACCGCAAGGACCAGCCGGTCGAGGGCATGGAGATCCTGCGCGGCATCCGCAAGGCCGAGGGCCGGGACGTGTGGGAAGGCGGCAAGGTCCTCGACCCGGAGAACGGGCGCGAGTAC
Organism: Ramlibacter sp.; assembly: GCA_036401715.1. Taxonomy (GTDB): domain Bacteria; phylum Pseudomonadota; class Gammaproteobacteria; order Burkholderiales; family Burkholderiaceae_C; genus Ramlibacter. The sequence goes on from DASWUI010000272.1 coordinate 3,269, forward strand.
AAGGCCAGGCTGACCCCGACCGAAGGCGGCCAGAAGCTCGAGATGCGCGGCTCCTTCGGGCCGTTCGGCCGCACCCAGACCTGGGTGCGCGTGAAATAGCAACCGCGTCATCCCCGCGCAGGCGGGGACCCAAGGCTCCCGCATCCTGGACGCCTCGGGTTCCCGCCTTCGCGGGAATGGCGGAGGCAGGAACATGTACAAAGATGAAGACGAACGACCCGCCGGCCCCGCGCCGGCCGCAGGCGAAGGGAAGGCAAGGACGATGAAGCGATTCCCGGTGAAGAAGGTGGCCGTGCTGGGCGCGGGCGTGATGGGTGCCCAGATCGCCGCGCACCTGGTCAACGTGAAGGTGCCGGTCGTGCTGTTCGACCTGCCGGCCAAGGATGGGCCGAAGAACGGCGTCGTCACCAGGGCGGTGGAGAACCTCAGGAAGCTCAAGCCCTCGCCGCTGGGCGTGCCGGAAGACGCCGCGCTGATCCAGCAGGCGAACTACGAAGAGCACATGGGCCTGCTCGGCGAGTGCGACCTGGTGATCGAGGCGATCGCCGAACGCATGGACTGGAAGCTGGACCTGTACAGGAAGATCGCGCCGCACGTCGCCAGGCATGCGATCGTCGCGTCCAACACCTCGGGCCTGTCGATCACGAAGCTGTCCGAGGCGCTGCCGGACGCACTCAAGCCGCGGTTCTGCGGCATCCACTTCTTCAACCCGCCGCGCTACATGGTGCTGGTGGAGCTGATCGCCACGCCGACCACCAGCCCGGAGATCCTCGACCAGCTGGAGGCCTTCGTCACCAGCGGCCTGGGCAAGGGCGTGGTGCGCGCCAAGGACACGCCGAACTTCATCGCCAACCGCGTGGGCATCGCCGGCATGCTGGGCACGATGCGCGAGGTGGAGAAGTTCGGCCTCACCTTCGACGTGGTGGACGACCTTACGGGCAAGAAGATGGGACGCGCCTCCAGCGGCACCTTCCGCACGGCGGACGTGGTGGGGCTGGACACCATGGCGCACGTCATCAGGACGCTGCAGGACACGCTGTCGGCGGACAGCGATCCCTTCTACGGCAGCTTCGGCACGCCGCCGGTGCTGACGAAGCTGCTGGAGCTGGGCAACCTCGGGCAGAAGACCAAGGCGGGCTTCTACAGGAAGGCGGGGCGCGACATCCTGCGCTTCGACCTGGAGCGCGGCGAGTACGTGGCCGGCGGGGAAAGGGGCGACGAGGTGTACGCCCGCATGCTCAAGAAGCCGGCCGCCGAGCGCCTGAAGCTGCTGCGCAATTCCACGGGGCCGCAGGGACAGTTCCTTTGGTCCATCCTGCGCAACGGCTTCCACTATGCCGCCGTGCACCTGGCGACCATCGCCGAGACCGCGCGCGACGTGGACCAGGCCATGCGCTGGGGGTTCGGCATGAAGCAGGGCCCGTTCGAGCTGTGGCAGGAAGCCGGCTGGCTGCAGGTGGCGCAGTGGATCCGGGAAGACATCGAAGCGGGCAAGGCGCTATCGAAGGCGCCGCTGCCCGAGTGGGTGTTCAAGGGACCGGTGGCCGAGGCGGGCGGCGTCCACACCGAGCAGGGCTCCTTCAACCCGACCACCGGCCGGTTCGAACCGCGCCGCGTGCTGCCGGTGCACGGGCGCCAGCTGTTCCCCGAACTGCTGCGCGGCGAGGCCGGTCCGCGCTTCGAGACCGCCGGCACGACGCTGCACGAGGACAGGAACATCCGCCTGTGGACGCTGGACGGCGAGGTCCTGATCGCCAGCCTCAAGACCAAGATGCACACGATCAGCCCGGAAGTGTGCGAGGGGCTGCAGCAGGCCGTGGAGCTGGCCGAGAAGGATTACCAGGGCCTGGTGATCTGGTCCGGCGACGAGCCCTTCAGCGCCGGCGCCGACCTGGAGTCCACGCTGCCGGCCTTCATCGCGGTGGGCGTGGCCGCGATCGAGGATGCGGAAGGCTTCATGCAGCAGACCATGCTGCGGTTGCGTTACGCCGGCGTGCCGGTGGTGTCCGCCATCCGCGGGCTGGCCCTGGGCGGCGGCTGCGAGCTGGGCCTGTACTCCGCCAGGCGCGTCGCGGCGATGGAGAGCTACATCGGCCTGGTGGAGGTCGGCGTGGGCCTGGTGCCCGGTGCCGGCGGCCTGACCTACATTGCGCGCCGCGCCGCGGAGAACGCGGCGAGCAGCACGGACAAGGACCTGCTGAAGTTCCTGACCGAGGGCTTCACGGCCGCCGCGATGGCCAAGGTGGGCACCAGCGCGATCGAGTCGCGCAAGCTCGGCTACCTGCTGGACAGCGACCTCATCGTGCCGCACAAGGACGAACTGCTCTACGTCGCGCTGCAACAGGCGAAGAGCCTGTACGACGCCGGCTACCGCCCGCCGCACAAGCGCATGTTCCCGGTGGCCGGGCGCAACGCGAAGGCGACCATCCAGGGCCAGCTGGTGAACCTGCGCGACGGCGGCTTCGCCAGCGCGCACGACTTCCACATCGCCTCGCTGATCGCGAACGTGGTGACGGGTGGCGACGTGGACGCGAACACGCTGGTGACCGAGGAGTACCTGATGACGCTGGAGCGGCAGGCCTTCTGCGCGCTGGTGCAGCATCCGAAGACGCAGGAGAGGATCCTGGGGATGCTGAGTACG
>DASWUI010000273.1:0-10052 GCA_036401715.1 Ramlibacter sp.
GCTTCTTCCGCGAGCGCTCGACCGAGCTGCAGCCCACCGGGCTGGCCGACCTGGTCGCCGAGGCCGTGCACTCGCAGTCCAGGCGCGCCGAAGAGCTGGGCGTCGTGCTCGAGCAGGGCGAGCACCGCACGCTGCCGCCCGTGTGGGTCGACCGCGTCCAGATTGCCGTCGTGCTGCGCAACCTGGTCGCCAACGGCATCGAGGCCGCCTGCGAGCAGCGGCACCGCCCGCACGCGGCGCCCTCGGTGAGCATCGCGATCGAGCAGCAGGCCGACGAAGCCGTGGTCTCGGTCGTGGACAATGGACCGGGGCTGACGCCGGAGCAGGCGCGCGCCGTCTTCGAGACTCCGGCTTCGTCCAAGCCCGGGGGCATGGGCATCGGGCTGTCGATCAGCCGCGCGATCGTCGAGGCGCACGGCGGGCGCTTGTGGGCGGAACCGGGCCCGGGCGGCACCTTCCGCTTCAGCCTGCCGTTCGGCACGGGAGCAACGCATGAGCCATGAACTCCATCGGCAGACCGTCTTCATCGTGGACGACGACCCGGGCGTGCGCGACGCGCTGGCCCTGCTGTTCAGCCTGCATGGCCGGCCCACGGCGGTCTTCGCCTGCGCCGAGGACTTCCTGCGCGCCATCGAGCCCGGCTGGCGGGGCGTGGTCATCGCCGACATCCGCATGCCCGGAATGTCGGGGCTGGAGATGCAGGAAAAGCTGGCCAGCCACCCCTCGCGCCTCCCGGTGATCGTGATCACCGCCCATGCCGACATCCCCTCGGCCCGGCAGGCCTTCAAGTTCAACGCGGCCGACTTCCTGGAAAAGCCGTTCGACCACGACCAGCTGCTGGCCTCCGTCGAGCGCGCGATGCAGGAGCTGCCGGCCGCGCCGCAGGCCATAGGCACGCGCCCGCTCGCCAGCACGCTGTCCGCGCGCGAGCGCCAGGTCATGGCCCTGGTCGTCGCGGGCCAGGACAACCGCACGATAGGCGCGACGCTGGGGATCAGCCCGCGTACGGTGGAAGTTCACAAGTCGCGGCTCATGTCGAAGCTCGGTGCGCGCAACCTCTCCGAGCTCATTCGCATCGCGCAGGCCAGCGGCTAGTGCAGGCCCTTACGGGCAAGCCCGCGGGAACACGCGCGGGGCCGCCGTGCGCGGGCCCGCGGGCCGACAATTCCGGCAGACCCAACAGACGCGCCGATGCGCACGACAGATGCATGACCCTGACGGCGAACTGCGCGCGGACCCCGGCGACGCGCCGAACCGGCCGCCGGATCGCACGGTCGCGACGCTGCTGGCCCTGTCCGGGCTGGTGCTCACCGGCGTGATCGCGTACTGGCTCTGGTCCACCGGCGCAGAACAGCAGGCGCTGGCGCCGCAGCCGCAGCCGGGCCCGCCGGTCCCTGACGCCCCCGCGGTCGCCGCGCCCGGCGCGGTGGTGCGCTACCCCGTCCCGGCCAGCGGGAAGCCCGTGGACGCGCAGGACCTCCCGGCCGCGCTGGCCGGCCTGCTCGGCGCCCGGGCCGCGGCCACCTTCCTGCAGGCCGGGGACTTCCCGCGGCGTTTCGCCGCCACCGTGGACAGCCTCGCGCGCGAACACTCGCCGCCCTCCGTCTGGCCCGTGCTCGCGACGCCGGGCCGCTTCCTCGTGCAGGAAGGCCCCGAGGGCCCGGTGGTCGCGGCGGAGAACTCCGAGCGCTATGCACCGCTGGTCCTGCTGGCCAGCACGGTCGACGCCCCTTCGGCGGCGGGCCTCTACCGGCGCATGTATCCGCTGCTGCAGAAAGCGTATGCGGAGCTGGGCTTCGGCCAGCGCCACCTGAACGACCGCGTGGTGGAAGTCATCGACCTGCTGCTGGCCACGCCGGAGGCGCCGGAGGCCCCGCGCCTGCAACTCCTCGCGGTCCGGGGAACGGTCCCTTCGCAGCAGCCCTGGCTGCGCTACCAGTTCCAGGATCCGGCACTGGAGGCCCTCAGCGCGGGCCAGAAGGTCCTGGTGCGCGTGGGCCCGGTGAACCGGCAGCGGCTGAAATCCAAGCTCGCGGAACTGCGCACGCAGCTGGCCGGTCCGCCCGCGTCCGCGGCGAGCGCCGCGCGGTGAACGATGCCTGAAGCCGCACTGTCGGCCGCCGTTCTGGCGTGGCCGGTCGTGGTGGCGCTCGCCTGGATGGCGGGGGAAGTGGCGCAGCGATGGAGCGTGCCGCGCATCGCCACCTACGCGCTCGTGGGCTTCGCCTGCGCGCAGGCGCTGCCGGGCGGCGCCGCGCTGGCGTCCTCGCCCGCGGCCAGCCTGCTGGCGAACGTGGCCTTCGGCCTGGTCCTGTTCGAGTTCGCCTGCCGCATCGACATGCGATGGTTCCGCGCCAACCCATGGCGCACCGCGACCGGAGTGCTGGACGTGGCGCTCACGGTGGTGGCGACCTATGCCCTGTGCCGCGCCTTCGGCGCCACGCCCATCAGCTCGCTCCTCATCGCCACCATGGCGGCGGCGACCTCGCCGGCATCGCTCAGCCGGCTGGTCGGCGAGCTGCGCAGTTCAGGGCAGGTGACCGAGCATGCGCTGCACCTCTCGGCCTTCAACTGCGTGTGCGCCCTGCTCGGTTTCAAGTTCATCGTGGGCTACTGGATGTTCCGCACCTCCGGCGACGCGGCGATGGCGCTGTCGAACACCGTGCTGGTCCTGCTCGTCTCGGCGGGCGTAGGCGCCGCGTTCGGCAGCGGCATGCCCCTGGTGCTGCGCCTGCTTCCCGGCAAGGCCGGCGATGCGACGCTCCCGTTCGCACTCGCGGTGGTGGTGCTGGTGGGGATCACGCAGGCATTGCGCTTCCCGCCGCTGGTCGCGATCCTGGCGTTCGGGCTGGTCGTGCGGCAGGGGCCGGTCCGCCGCAACGAGGCGCCGGGGAACTTCGGCGCGCTGGGGGAGGTGCTGGTCGTGTTCCTCTTCACCTACGTGGCCGCGACGGTGGACTGGCAGCGCGCCATCGCCGGCGTCGCGCTCGGGGCTTCGCTGGTCGTCGTGCGCGCCGCGGCCAAGCTCATCGCGCTCACCGTGCTCGCGCCGCGCAGCGGCATGACCGGCAAGGCGGGCATCCTGACCGCGCTGGCGATGTCGCCGCTGTCCACGCTGGTGGTCCTGCTGGTGCAGGACACGCGTGCGGTCGGCATCGACCTCATCGACGCGCTGGCACCGCTGGCCACCGCCACCCTCCTGCTGATGTGGATCGGTCCGCTCGCGACACGCGTCGCGCTGGGCCTGGCCGGCGAAGTGCAGCACGCCCCTAAGGGCGAACCCGCCAAGCCGTGACGGCACGACGTGCCCGCCGTACATTGAAACGGCAGGAGAGGCCATGCCATGCAGGTGCGAGGTACCGATGCCATCGCGTTCGAGGCTGCAGCCGCGCTCGACGCCTACGAGGAGCAGCTGACACAGCTGCGGCGGCACGGGGCTGACCCCGGCCGGATCGGGGCGATGCAGGCGGCGCTGCGACGAGCCGGCAGCCTGTGCCTGCGGCTGCCCCACCTCTCGGGCGCGAGCCTCGCGCTGCTCCTGTCGCACCACCGCCTGCTGGCCGATCTTGCGCGCGCCGGAGACGATGCCCGGCTGGCCGCAACGGCCCCGAGCCTCGAACCGGTCGAAGAGTGCGTGCGCGACCTGCAACGGCTGTGCCGCGAGCTGTTCCTGGCTTCGCACCTGCAGTAGCCATGCCTGCGCTTGCGCCCAGGCGCGGCGGCAGGACGCACCCTTACGGGCGGACCCTTGGCGATGCCACACGCGGGCGCGAATCCTCTAGAGTGGAATCGCTTGGTGCGATCCAAGCGAAAGCCCGGAACTCCTTCCTTGCTGGACTCGGCCCCGCTCGCGCGGGGCCTTCTTTTGCCGGGTGCGGAGCGGCGATCACACGCTGGAGGAACGATGCAGGATGCAAACACGGAGTCGGCGGGCACCACGGTGCCTCGGCTGTCCGAAGCCGCTGCCGGCGTGGTGGGCGGCGTGGTGGCGGGAGCGGCCTACCTGGTCGCGCAGGTCAGCTTCACCGCGGCCGTGCGTCCGGAAGGCGCGGCCGAGCCGCTGCAGCGCATCGCGGCCATCCTGATGGGCCCGGGCTCGGCCCCGCCGCCGGCCGCCTTCTCGTTCACCGTCTTCGGCATGGCCCTGATCATCCACTTCGGCCTGTCCATGGCCTTCGGCCGCATCGTCGCCGCCGCGGTGTGGCGGCGCCGTGCCGCGACGGCGATCCTCGCGGGCGCGCTCGCGGGGCTGGCCCTCTATGCGGTGAATTTCGGCTGGATCGCTCCCCTCGCCTTCCCCTGGTTCGAGGACTCCATCGGCTGGGTGACGATCGTCGACCACGCGCTGTTCGGCGCGGTCGCGGCGGCCGTGTGCGTGGCGCTGCGCAAGACGCGCCCCTGATGTGGCCGGGCGCAAGGGCCCGGCCATGAAAAAGACTCGCGGCCGAGTCCGGCGGGAGTGTCAGAATCGGGTCTGAGGTTCATCCATGCAGACAGATCCGGCGCGATCCGGGAACGTGACGCCGCCCCCAGCCACCACCAGCCACGCGTTGCCCACGCACATCCACGAAACATGCGCGTCGGCCTGATCTATGCGTGCGCCCGCAACGGCGTGATCGGCCGCGACGGCGTGCTGCCCTGGCACCTGCCGGAGGACCTGGCGCACTTCAAGCGCACCACCATGGGCGCGCCGGTGCTGATGGGACGCAAGACCTGGGAGTCGTTGCCGCCGCGCTTCCGGCCGCTGCCGGGACGGCAGAACGTCGTGATCACGCGCGATGCGACGTGGCACGCACCGGGCGCGGAACGCGCGGGCACGCTCGAGGAGGCGCTGGCGCTTTGCGCGGGAGCGCAGACGGTGTGGGTCACCGGCGGCGCGGAGATCTTCCGGCTGGCGATGCCGCGGGCGCACATCGCGGTGGTGACCGAGATCGATGCCGATTACGAGGGCGACGTGCACGCGCCGGAGCTCGGCCCGGGTTGGCGCGAGACCGCGCGCGAGCGGCATGTGTCGGCGGGTGGGGTGCCTTTCAGCTTCGTGACCTACGAGCGCTGAGGTGCCAACCCGCCAGGCTCAATGCCCCTTGACCTTCTCCAGCAGCGCCTTCGCCTCTTCCCGCCGCCCCTGGTCCGCCAGCGCGCGGCCCGGCCGCGGCGGCGCTTCCAGGGCGCGTTCCAGGTAGCTCGCCGCTGCCTGCGGCTGCCGCGTCTCCACCAGGTACTCGGCGTAGAAGAAGTTGCCGTCGATGCCCTTCGGGTTCACCGCCAGGCCCTTCTGCAGCAGCTCGCGCGCCTTGCCCTTGTCGCCGAAACCCACCGGCCAGCCCGGCACCTTGTAGTACAGGACGCCCAGGCTGTTGTACGCCGAGCCGTCCAGCACGTTGCCGTCGATCTGGATCGCCTGCTCGTACAGCGCCTTGGCCTGCTTGACCAGCGACAGCGCGCCCAGCCCGCCCTTCTCGCCGGCCAGCGAACTCACGATGATGCCCTCCCACACCAGCGGCTCCGCGCGGCCGGGATGCGCCTCGCTCACCTGGTGCGCGCGCGCCGCCAGCGTTTCGAAGCGCTTCTGCCGCTCCGGCGCGGGCGCCTGGTAGCGGATCACTTCCCACTCGCGCTGCAGTTCGGCGATGGCATCGTCCAGCGGCCCGGCCCACGCCCCGAGGGCCGCCAGCCCCAGGGTGGCGCCGAGGATGCACCGGCGAAGGAAGGTGGCAAGGGGGGCGTACTTCATGGTTCTGTCCTTTGCTGCAAGGTGGGGAGGTCGGCGAGGCTGCGGCTGTGGCGGCGGAAGCTGCCGTCCATGGCCGTGGGCGCCAGGCCGTTGAGGCGCACGCCCAGCTTTTCCGGAAAGCCCAGGAAGCGCTCGGGCGTTTCGTCTTCGAGCATGCGCAGCATGGCGGCGGCCACCGTCGCGGCCGTGTCCATCGCGGTGCCGGTGGCCTGGTTGTAGGCCTGCACCTGCGCGCTGTTGAAGGCGGTCTGCGTGCTGCGCGGGCCGAGGTACTGCACCTTCACGCTGCTGCCGGCGAGTTCGCGCCGCAGCGCCTCGGCGAAGCCGCGCAGGCCGAACTTGCTGGCGCTGTACACGCTGTAGCCGGGCAGGCCGATGGCGCCCAGCACCGAGCCCAGGCACAGCACCTGCGCGGCGGGCTGGCGCCGCAGCGCGGGCAGCAGCGCCCGCGTCAGCAGCATGGGCGCGAGCAGGTTGGTCTGGAGGACGGAGCTCATCGCCTCGGCGTCGATCGCGTCCAGCGCCCCGAAGGCGGGCGCGCCGGCCGCGTGCACCAGCACGTTGCACTGCCAGGCACCCGCGTGCTCGGCCAGGCGTTCGATCTCGCGCGGCTCGCGCAGGTCGCTCACCACCCACGGGACCTGTTCGTCGGTGAGGCGATGGCGGTTGCGCAGGCGGGTCGACAGCGCCGCCAGGGCCTGCGGCGAGCGGCCGGTGAGCATCACGCGGGCGCCGGCACGCAGGAAGGATGCGGCCGCTTCCTCGCCGATGCCGCCGGTGGCGCCGGTGAGCAGGATGCGCGCTTCGAGGGCCTTCATGCCGCCACTCCCGCCGCGGCGGCCGGCTGCGCCCGCGGCAGCGGCAGTTCGCGGAACACGTCGCCGTACAGGCGGTAGAACACCCGCGCGGCATGGACGATGTCGGCCTGGTCGCGCGGGTCCTCGATGCGGTCCATCAGCAGCTCGAAGTGCGCCGTGTGCTCCTGGTCCAGCGTCCCGTGCGAGCGCAGGTAGCTGAAGGCCGCATCCGGCAGGCGCAGCGGCTTCTGGATCGCGTCGGCCGCCAGCAGCGCGAGGTTCACGCTGGTGCCTTCCAGCACGTGCACCATGCCGAAGAAGCCCAGCGGATTGCGGCGCGCGATGGTGTCGTAGGCATAGGCGACCATCACCTCGCAGGCAATGCCCGGTTCGCCGCGGCGCACCGCTTCGGCGTCGGCCCCGCAGGCGCGGATGTCGTCCAGGATCCACTCGTCGTGGCCGCTCTCCTCCGCGATGTATTCGTCCAGCGGCTCGCGCAGCCACGCGTGCCGCGCCGGCAGCGCCGCCCGGCAGGCCCGCAGCAGCGGCACCGTGTGCTTCACGTGGTGGTAGGCCTGGCCCAGGAAGGCCACGTAGCTGGGCAGGGACACCTCCCCGCGCAGGCAGCCCTGGATGATGGGCGCCGACAGCAGGCCCGCTCGCGCGGCCGCGGTCTGCTTCACCAGTTCAGGAAAGAAGGGCATGGTCTCCTCGTTGCGCAGTGGCCGCCGGCGCGATGCCGAGCGCTTCGGCATGCAGGGCCAGGATGGCGTCGCGCTGCGGCCGGCCGTTGGCGGTGGCCATGCCGCTTTGCGCGCTGAAGGCCGCGCGGCCGCGCACCCAGCGCGCCACGCGGGCGTAATCGGGCAGGCCCGCATTGGCCGCCTGGACGGCGGCGTCGATCTCCGCGTCGGGCAGCGTGGCGGCCAGCGGCCACACCACGGCGCTCAGCGCCGGCTGCCCGTCGCCGAACACCACCGCCTGCGCGACCAGCTGCTGGCTGCGCAGCGCCGTCTCCACCCACTCGGGCGAGACGTTGCGGCCGAAGCCGGTGATCAGCACGTTCTTCTTGCGACCCTGCACGTGCAGGAAGCCGTCCTCGTCGATGCTGCCCAGGTCGCCGGTGGGCCACCACTGCGGCACCGGCCGCGGGTCGCCGAGGTAGCCGGCCATGACGGTGCCGCTGATCTCGATCTCGCCGTCGGCCGCGATGCGCACGCGCGCGTGCGGCAGGGCGCGGCCGGCGCTGCCGGGGCGGTCCGCGCCGGGCAGGTTGAGCGTCTGCACCGAACCGCCTTCGGACAGGCCGTAGCCTTCATACGCGGGGATGCCGCACTCGCGCGCCGCGCGGACCAGCCGCTCGCCGACGGCGGCACCGCCCACGGCGACGATCTTCAGCGACGGCGGCACGACCTGCCCCGTGTGCTGCAGCCAGGCGGTCCAGGCGCGCAGCATCTGCGGCAGCAGGATGATGCTGTCGGGCGCGTGGCGGTGCACGGCGGCATGGAAGGCGCCGACGTCGAAGCCGGAGGATCCCGTCAGCCCCACCTGCGCCAGCGGCGGCACGACCACCGTCGCCCCGCGCGCCAGCGGCGCCAGCACGCCCGCCAGGTTCTCCAGCAGCACGGCCAGCGGCAGCACGCACAGGTGGCGGCGGATCTGCAGCGGCTCCAGCGCGCTCACCAGGCCCCAGGCGGCGCGCCGCAGCGCCTTCTCGTGCAGGCACACGCCCTTGGGCGCGCCGGTGCTGCCGGAAGTGAAGGTGATCTTGGAGGTGCAGGACGGCATCGCCACCGCATACCCGGGCAGCGTGAGCAGCACCAGCGGCTGGCCGGCCACCATGCAGTCCTGCCGCGGCAGCTGCAGCCAGGGCGTGGCCAGCTCCGGCGTCGTCAGCATGGTGTCCACGCCCGCGGCCTGCAGGGCATGCGCGATCTGCTGCGGCGTGAAGAAGGCGGGCAGCGGAACGTGCACCACGCCGGCGATGCTGGCGGCGAGGTCCGCCACCACCCAGGCCGGCGAGTTGTCCATCAGCGTGGCGAGCACCCAGGCGCCGCGCGCCTGCAGTGCCTGCGCCAGGCGCGCCGCCGCCGCGTCCAGCTCGGGACGGCTCCAGGCGATGCCCTGCCCTTCGAGCGCGATGTCCGCGGCGCCGGTCATTGCACCAGCTCCTGCGCATCGATCGCACGCGGCGCGAGGCGGCGCAGCGCCGGCTGGATCTCGCCGGCCAGCACCAGCGGCAGGTGCTCGTAGTAGCTGCCCCAGGACGCGGCTTCCTCGCCGAGCGCCGAAGGGTCGGCCGCGGCCAGGGCGAGCGGCGTCAGCCCCAGCCGCGTCATCATCTGCCGCAGCTCGCGCGTGAGCGTGGCCACCGCCCAGTGGAAGTGCTGGTGCGCCAGGTGCGGCCCCAGCAGGAGCATGAGCCGCCGCCCTGCCCCCGGCCGGCTGGCGGCCAGGTGGCCGATCTCCACGATCTCGCGGCGCGCCAGGCTGCGGCCCGCATGCCAGGCGAGTTCGTCCTCCACCGGCTCGCGCAGGTAGCGTTCCAGGAACAGCGCACCGGCGGCGGCGCTGCGGTAGCCGGCGGCGGCCACGAGCTGCCCGTCGGCATCGGCCAGGCTCACGAGCACCGGCGTGAATTCGTGGATGGTGGCGCCGTAGTGGTGCCGGTAGACGGCGCGGATGAAGTCCTCGACTTCGGCGCGACGCGCATCCTGCGGCAGGTGCAGCCGCAGCGCGGCGCCCTCCGCGGATTTGCCCTCCGGGCGCGCGCGCCGCGTGCCGCGCGGTGTGGCTGGCCGTTCCATTCCCAACTCCTCCTGGCGCGCGTTGTGCGGGCGCGTCGCAGCGGATGGTCGGGGCGGCAGATTAACTGCAGATTAAGGCGGGCCGCGCCACTCGGCTGACTAGAATCGCCGCACATCGGAACCTACAGGAGAAAGCATGTCCGGCGGCACCTTCCACGTCCATGGCCCGCACGACCATGAACTGGAGCACGCGACGCAGCACGCCGCGCAGGGCGAGCAGGCCCACCACGGGGTCGGCGGCGGCAGCATGACCAACCAGATCGCGCTGTTCACCGCGGTGATCGCCACCGTGGGCGCGATCTTCGCGTACATGGGCGGGGCGACGCAGGCGAACGCCGGGCTGTACAAGAACAACGCGGCGATCCGCAAGACGGAAGCGTCCAACCAGTGGAACTACTTCCAGGCGAAGTCGACCAAGCAGTCGCTGGCCGAGGTCTCGCGCGACCTCGCGCCGAACGCCGCCGACCGCGACCGCTACCAGGCCAAGATCGACCGCTACGAGAAGGAGAAGAAGGAGATCCAGCTCACCGCGGAGAAGATCGAAACCGAGGCGAAGGACTGGGACAGGAAGAGCGACGAGCAGATGCACCTGCACCACCGCTGGGCGCAGGCCACCACCGCGCTGCAGGTCTCGATCGCGCTGGCGGCCATCGCGCTGATGACGAAGAAGAAGTGGCTGGAGATGGGGATGTTCGGGGTGGGCGCGATCGGGAT
>DASWUI010000274.1:0-3740 GCA_036401715.1 Ramlibacter sp.
CGCGCGGCGGCCGCGTGCAGTCGCCGCCGACCGTGGGCAGCCCGTTCGCCCCGGTGGTGCTGGCGATCCAGGGCCCCGGCCGCCTCAAGGTCGGCGAGGAAGCCACGATCACGCTGAACCTCAAGGCCGACCAGCCCCTGGTGAGCACCGCCATCGAGATGAGCTACGACCCCAAGGCGCTCAAGATCCTGGGCGTCAACGAAGGTCCGCTGATGCGCACCGGCGGCGTGGAGACCACCTTCTCCGCCCGCACCGACGACACTGCCGGCCGCATCTCCATCGCCGTGGCGCGGCCCGGCGGCCAGGGCACCGCCGGAGAGGGCCCGCTGCTGGAACTGCGCGTGCAGGGCCTGGTGCCCGCCGCCAGCGCGCCGCTGAAGGTCGAGGTCTTCTCCGCCATCGGCCCCGGCAACACGCTGCCGCCGGCGGCCATACCCGTGCCCTTCCCGCTGGCGGTCACGGAGCCCTGACGTGCGCGGCAATACGGGCTTCACCCTGGTCGAACTGGTGGTCACGGTCGCCATCGTCGGCCTGCTCGCGGCCATGGCGGCGCCGCTGGTGGAGACGGCCGCGCGCCGCAGCAAGGAGCAGGACCTGAAGGCCGCGCTGATGGAGATCCGCAACGCCATCGACGCGCACAAGGACGCGGCCGACACCGCCCGCATCCGCCGCGCCGCCGGCGAGTCGGGCTACCCGGCCTCGCTGCAGGTGCTGGTGGACGGCGTCGTGGACCGCACCAGCCCCTCGTCGGCGAGGATCCATTTCCTGCGCCGCATCCCGCGCGACCCCTTCGCCGAGGGCAGCCTGCCGGCCGCGCAGACCTGGGGCCTGCGCAGCTCCGACAGCCCTCCCGACAACCCGCGCGCGGGCAAGGACGTGTTCGACGTGCGCTCGCTGTCCGAGGGCAAGGCCCTGGACGGCAGCTACTACAAGGACTGGTGATGGCACCGCATGCGCGCCGCGGCCGCGGCTTCACCCTCATCGAGCTGCTGGTGGTGCTGGCGATCGTGGCCATGCTGCTGACGATCGCCGTGCCGCGCTACTTCTCCAGCATGGACAACGCGCGCGAGACCTCGCTGCGGCAGAACCTGGCGGTGATGCGCAGCGCGATCGACCAGTACAACGGCGACCTCGGGCGCTATCCCGGCAGCCTGCAGGACCTGGTGAGCGCGCGCTACCTGCGCAGCATCCCGCCCGACCCGATCACCGGGGCCACCGACCAGTGGGCCACCGAGGCCGACACGGTCCAGGGCGGCGTGCGCGACGTGCGCAGCGGCGCCCCCGGCACCGCGCGGGACGGCACCCCCTATGCGAGCTGGTAGGCGGCGCCACCCCCAGGGCGGCTTCACCTACCTCGGCGCCCTCTTCCTGCTCACGCTGATGGGCCTGGGGCTGGCCGGCACGGGGCAGACGTGGGAGGTCGCCAGCCGCCGCGCGCGCGAACGCGAGCTGCTGTGGGTGGGCAAGCAATACGCGCGCGCGCTGCAGGCCTACCGGGAGCAGTCGCCGGGGCTTCGGCAATACCCGCAGGAGCTGCAGGACCTGCTGGAGGACCGGCGCTTTCCCGAACCGCGCCACCACCTGCGCAATCGCTATCTCGACCCCGTCACGCGCGGCGAGCTGGTCGTGATCCGCAACGCGCAGGGCCGCATCGCCGGCGTGCGCAGCGCCTCCGCGGATGCGCCCATGAAGCGCTCCGGCTTCCCCGACGAGTGGAAGGACTTCGAAGGCACGACCCGCTATGCGGACTGGCAGTTCATCGTCGACGAAAGCCTGCGCCGGCAGCTGAAGCAGCAACGCTGAGCGCAGGAAAAAGGCCGGACCTCGCGGTCCGGCCAGGGCGCTCCCTCCTCCTCTAGTTCTTGATCGTGATCGCCGCGTTCGCGGAGCCGCCCAGTACCGGGGCGCTGGAGTAGACACGCACGGTGCGCGGCAGCACCGACCAGGCGGTGGTGCTCGTCGGGACCTTCGTGCCGCTGACGCCCTGCTGGTCCAGGCTGTAGCCGCCGGCGCCGTCGACCACCACGGTGCCGCTCACGCAGGCGGGGATGCTCGCCGTGCCGTTGCAGCTGGTCCCCGTGGAGCGCAGCACGCCATCCGCGTAGACGACGCTCAAGGTCTGGCCGGCCAGGATGCTGTCGGTGCCGTCGACACGCCAGCGGTTCTTGCCGTCGCCTTCGAACTGCGCCCGCGCCACCGTGATGGTTTCGGAGGACACCGTCACGTTCGCGGTGGCTGCGGTCGCCGACACCGCCCCCGCGGCGTCCTTCACCCGGAAGGTGATGCTGTAGGTGCCGCCGCTGGCGGGCAGGAAGCTCACCGTGCCGTTCGACGGCGCGGGCTGGGTGCCCAGGCCGGCGGGCCAGCTTTCGATGACCGCGTCGCGCACGTCGGTGTTGCCGTCCGGATCGGTGGAGGCGGAGATCAGGTTGAGCGTGTTGTTCACCCCCACCGCCGCGCCGGCCGAGACGTTGCCGGCGACCGGCAGGTCGTTGACGGGAGTGATGTTGACCGCGGCGATCGCCTGGTTGGACGGCTGGCCGTCCACGCTCACGGTGTACGGCACGTTGTCCAGGCCGTTGGCGTTGGCGTTGGGCCGGTAGGTCAGCACGCCGTCGGGGCTGATGGACGCCAGGCCGAGGGACGGCGCCTGCGCGGTGACGCTCACCGTGCCCAGGCCCTGGTTGACGAAGTCGCGCAGGTTGACCACGCTGCCGTTGCGCACGACGGTGTCGTTGGCCAGCAGGTCCAGCGTGAGCTGCGGGCCGGAGCAGGACGTGGCCGCGGTGGCGGAGCAGTCCTCGGAGATGGAGCCCGAATCGTTCACCGCGGTCGGCGCCGTGCCCGGCGCCGGCGCCGCGGCACCGCGGGCCGTTTCGGTGTTGCGCAGCGCCACGCCCCGCTTGGAAGACACCACCTGCACGCGCGCCGGCGGCGCCAGCAGGCCGGACACCGAGGCGGCGTTGCCCGCGAGTTCCAGGCCGGTGCCCGCGCCGACGCCGCTCGCCGCACCGGGTGTTTCCGCGGGCGCGGGGCCATAGCCCGCCAGGGTCAGCACCGCGGTCGGGTCGCTCGACACGGCGTTGACCGTCAGCGTGGCATTCGCCGCGCCGTCATAGGAGGCGGCGGTGATGGTCACGTCGTCCGTCACCGGCTTGAGGTGGTACTCGGGGACGATCTGGCCCAGTGCATTGCGGGCGTTCGCGTCCTCCACGCACACGTGGCTGGGCGGCAGCCCCCCGGGCTGGCTCTGGCCCCAGTAGTTGCCGCCGGCGGACGCCATCGGGCGGCTGGTGCCCGCCGGCGCGGTGTACGGGGGCGGATTGACCCGCGACTCGCCGCTCACCGGATCCACCGTCACCGCCCCGCCGCAGGGCACGTCGTAGAAGTTCAGCACCGGCGTCACCGGGGCGGGTTGCGGCTGCGCCGGCAGGCGGGCCTGCGAGGTCGCCGTGGCGGTGGCGAACACGTCCAGGTCGGTGACGTTGCCGCTCGCGTCGGCCTTGTACGTGGCACGCGTGGGGGTGACCTTGCCGGCCAGCGGGCCCGTGAGCAGGCGGCCGGTGAGCGTGAAGTTGCGCTCGCCGTCGGCAACGTAGATCAGTTCGCCGTCGTGCGTGGGCGACGGCCGGCGCACCTCGATGCGGAAGGTGTTGTGGCTGCGGCTGGCGCCCGTGTGGTCGGTGAAGTTCGGCAGCGGGCTGCCGGTGACGGGGCCCACGCGCGCCGGATCGGCGATG
>DASWUI010000275.1:0-4177 GCA_036401715.1 Ramlibacter sp.
GGGGGTGCTGGAAGCCGTCGTCGGGGTTCCTGATCAGCATACGAACTTCTCCAGAGATGCCATCCACTCTATTCGCTGCGGCGCCCCCGCCGGTTTCACCGTCCGTCAGAGTTCGCCGTAGCTGTGCAGGCCGGACAGGAACATGTTCACGCCCAGGAACGCGAAGGTAGTGACGGCCAGGCCGACCAGCGCCCACCAGGCGGACACGGTGCCGCGCAGGCCCTTCATCAGCCGCATGTGCAGCCAGGCGGCGTAGTTCAGCCAGACGATCAGCGCCCAGGTCTCCTTCGGGTCCCAGCTCCAGTAGCCGCCCCAGGCCTCGGCCGCCCACAGGGCGCCCAGCACGGTGGCGATGGTGAAGAAGGCGAAGCCGACCGCGATGGACTTGTACATGACGTCGTCCAGCACCTCCAGCGCCGGCAGGCGCTCGGCGATGCGGCGGCGTCCCAGCAGCATGCCGCCGACGATCAGCGCCGCGACGCCGAAATAGATCACCCAGTAGCTGCTGCTGCTTTCCAGCGACTTGCGGAAGGCCATGGGAATCACGCTGAGGAACACGCCCAGCACCCACAACGGCGCCAGCCGGTGCCAGCGCGTTTCCGCCGCCTGCTGCTTGATCAGGTAGGCGAAGGCCACCATGGCGGCCAGCGCGAAGGTGCCGTAGCCGATGAAGTTGGCGGGCACGTGCAGCTTCATCCACCAGCTCTTGAGCGCCGGCACCAGCGGCTGGATCTCGTGGGCTTCGCGGGCGAAGGAGTACCAGACGAGGAAGCCGACCGCCGCGGTCACCACCAGCATGACGAAGGCGCCGAAGCCGCGCGTGCCGTACTGCTCCTCGAAGTACAGGTAGAAGGCCGTGGTCATCCAGCAGAACAGGACGAAGACCTCGTACAGGTTGCTCACCGGGATGTGGCCGACGTCCGGGCCGATCAGGTAGCCCTCGTACCAGCGCACCATCGTGCCGATCAGCGCCATGCCGACCGCCACCCAGGCCAGCCGCGAGCCGATCAGCTCCATGGCCGCCCCCTGGCCGCGGGCGAACATGCCGATCCAGTAGAACACCGTGCTCATGACGAACAGCACGCTCATCCAGAGGATGGCGGACTGGCTGGACAGGAAGTACTTGAGCCAGAAGACGCTGTCGGCGCGGGCCAGCTGACCCTGGTAGGCCGTGATGCCGAGCAGCGAGAAGGCCGCCACGGCCAGCATCAGCACGCGCAGGGGCCGCCAGAACCAGCCCAGCCAGATCGCCGACGGGATCGACGCGAGCAGGATCCCCTTCTCGTACACGTCCATGTGCTGCTGGTAGGCGGCGAACGCGTACAGGCCGCCCGCGGTCACGACCAGCGCGAACAGCCAGTCGAACCAGTTGCGGCGCGAGAAGTAGCCCTCGCCCAGCGTGATGGTGGTGGGGGTGGTCGTCGTTGCGGTATTCATTGCCTGTCTCCCAAGAGCCCGTCCCGGAGCTTCCGGAACTCGCGGTCCACGTCCAGCAGCTTGCGGTTGCTGGACATCGCCATGCGCGCCTGCGCGCCCGCCCCCGCGGGGGTGAGCCACACCCACAGGCGCCGTTCGCGAACATACAACATCGCGAAAACCCCCAGGATGAGCAAGGCACAGCCCAGGTACACGATGAGCCGTCCCGGCGAGCGGGTCACCTGGAACACGCTGGCTTGGACCTGTTTGAAGTCCTTCAGTTCGAACGCCATCGGCGCCGGATAGTTGTAGGTGTCGCTGAGCGCCAGGACCGCCTGCGTCATGAAGGCCTGGGTGCGCTCGTCGCGCGGCAGCGGCTGCAGCCCGGCTTTCTCGCGGCTCAGCTGGGCCAGCTCGAAGAAGGCGCCGTTGAGGATCCGCACCAGCACCTCGCCGGCCCGCTGCCGCTCGGCTTCCGGCACGTTGGCGTCGATGAACTCGGAAACGGCCTGCAGGCCGCCGGGCGCCTTGCCCGGGACGCTGTCGACGCCGGCGAACAGGGCCAGCGCGCGCAGGCTGGATGCGGACAGCTGCTGCGCCAGCTCCGGGCGCGCCGGGTCGGTCGCGTTGCGGGCGTAGTTGTGCACGGCCGCTTCGCGCAGCGCCGGGTCGGCGAGCGCGGCGCGCAGCCGCAGGAAACCATCCAGGGACTGGCCCTCGTCGGCCGGGATGCGCAGGTAGCGGAAGGTCTCGGCGGGCGTGTCGCGCATCCCGAGCAGGAACACCGGGACGCCGTCGCCCAGTTCCACCGGCAGCATGTAGTTGTGGTACTCGCGCGCCTGGCCGGCGGCGTCGCGCAGCTTGTAGGTGATGCTGGGCCCGACGTTGCGCAGCGCCTTCCTGGTGTTGGTCTTGTTGGCCGCGCCCAGGCGCGACTCCAGCGAGGCGCGCAGGTCCACCTTGCGCGGGTCGGCGCCGCTGTCGCTGGCGCTCGCCAGGTTCTCCACGTTCATCACGCGCAGCCCGGTGTATTCCAGCGTCAGCTTCTGCGCCTCGCTGCCGCTGCCGCGCGCCAGCTCGGTGGAGCCGCCGATGGTGCCCTGCACCTCGAAGCTGCGGCCGCTGCCGTCCAGGGGAACCGACTTGAGGGTGACGCTGGAGCCGCCGTCGTCGAAGCTGGACTGGTAGATCTCGATGCCGCGGTGGCGCACGGGGTGGTTCACCTCCACGCGCGCGGGGATCTTCTCGCCGGTCTCGCGGTCGTGGATCACGATGTCGCTGGCGAACAGCTTGGGCATGCCCGTGGAATAGTGTTCGACGATGAACTTCTTCAGCTCGATCGCGAAAGGCAGTTCCTGCAGCAGGATGCCGTCCGACTGGGCCAGGATGGCGGTGGACGACTGCGTGCCCTCGGACACCAGGATGTTGCCGCGGAAGGTGGGGTTGGTGCTGGGCAGGCGGTGCTTGGCCGGCACTTCCGAGATCATTCCGCCGCCGCTGTACGGCTGCTTGCCGTTGAACCACATCTGCGCCCGCACGATCAGGTCGCCATCCAGCAGCCCGCCGATGCACACCAGCACGATGGCGCTGTGGGCGGCCAGGTAACCCATCTTGTTCACGCCGCCGGCCTTGGCCGCGACCATCCAGCCCTCGCCCCGCTGCTGCAGGCGGACCTTCCAGCCGTTCTTCGCCAGGGCCTGCCCCACGCGCTGCGCTTGCGCCCCGGGCGCGCCGGGCAGCACCGCCTCGGCGCGGTGGTGGAAGGCCTGCAGCGAGTTCTCGCGGATGTTTTCCTTGTACGACTTCAGGTCGGCCAGGATCTTGGGGGTATTGCGCGCGATGCACAGCGAGGTGCTGACCACCAGGAAGGCCAGGATCAGCAGGAACCACCAGGCGCTGTAGACGGCATTGAGCTTGATCGCCATGAACAGTCCGGACCAGAACGGCCCGAACTGGTTGATGTAGTTGCCCAGCGGCTCGTGCTGCTTGAGGACCGTGCCGATCACCGAGGCGATGCAGATCACCGTCAGCAGGGCGATCGCGAAGCGCATCGAAGAGACGAGCTCGAGCAGGCCGCGGGCGGTGGAGGTGGCGCCGGGGCCGTCGTGCGGGTCGGCGGTGAGGGTGGTCATGGGCTTGTCGGATGAAAAAAGGCGGGCCCTCCTGCGAGGGGCCCGCCCGTCTTGGTGCTCTGCGGCCAGCGTTAGTTCAACCGGCCGTCTCTCAGCGCAGGCCGGCGATGTAGTCGGACACGGCGCGGATCTCCCGGTCGTTCAGCTTGAAGGCGATCTGGGACATCTGCGGGCTGTTCTTGCGGATGCCGTCGCGGAAGGCCACCAGCTGGCTGGCGGTGTAGGCGGCGTGCTGCCCGGACAGGCGGGGGTACTGGGCCGGGATGCCGGCGCCGTTGGGGCTGTGGCAGCCGGCGCAGGCGGGCACCTGGCGGTTCTGGATCCCGCCGCGGTAGATCTTCTCGCCCAGGGTCACCAGTTCGCGGTCGGTGGCGAAGCCGGGCTTGGCCTTCTGGGCACCCAGGTAGGCAGCCACGTTCTTCATGTCCTGTTCGGACAGCTGCGCGGCGAAGCCCTGCATGATCGGGTTCGGGCGCTTGCCGCTCTTGAACTCCTGCAGCTGCTTGACGGTGTAGGCGTCGTGCTGCTGCGACAGCTTGGGGTTGGCCGGGGTGCCGGAATTGCCGCCCGCGCCGTGGCAGGCCGCGCAGACCGAGTCGAACCTGGCCTGGCCGGCCGCGACGTCCGCC
>DASWUI010000276.1:0-3397 GCA_036401715.1 Ramlibacter sp.
TGCGGCCATGCCTATCCCGCCCTGCGCTGGGAGGCGAGGCTGGACGACGGATTGCCGCTGCCCTTTGAAGTGCTGGCCGTCTCCGAGTACGTCGGCCGGGAGGTGGAGGCCGGCAGGCTGCGGCTGCAGCCCTCCGCGCGCGAGGGCACGGTCACCTACCACGACGCGTGCAAGCTGGCGCGCCACGGGGGCGTGATGCACGAGCCGCGCGCCGCGCTGCGCGCGATCGGCGTGTCCTTCAGGGAAACCGCGCCGACTGCGGAGCGCAACTGGTGCTGCGGCGGTGGTGCCGGCGCCTTCCTGATCAACCGCGCGGCACCGCTGCGGCACGCGGCCTGGGGCATCAAGCGCGCGCAGGTGGATGCCACGGGAGCGGACACCGTGGTGGTCTCCTGCGCGAGCTGCCGCCTCAACTTCATGGCCGGCGCGGAGGCGGACGGCTGGCCCGTGAAGATCGAAAGCCTGGTGGAAATGGTCGCGCGGCAGCTGCCCGCGGCCGCGGCCGGCGGCGCCGCGCAAGCTTGACGCACGTCAAGGGTCCGCGCCGCGGCGCGGCGCGCGCGACGCCTTTAAGTGCGGCTTAAGTTCGCCGCCCGAGTCTCCGCTCCCTCGCCGGCTCCCGCCGGCACCATGGAGCGACCCCGAATGAGCAAGCCCCCTTACCGCGTGGTGGTGAACTGGGAGTGGACCAGCAAGTGCAACGCGCGCTGCGCCATGTGCCCCCGCCACGCGATCGCGAACCCCACGGTGTCCCGGGAGGACTGCTTCGAGCAGACCCTCGCGCGCCTGGCCCCCGCGGACGTGTTCCGCTGCGTCATCGCCGGCTACGGCGAGCCGACCACGCACCCCCTGTTCGACCGCTACATCCGCCGCCTGCACGGACACCCGGTCACCTTCGACATGGCCACCAATGGCAGCCGCCTGTCCGAGGGGCGGCTGGCCGCTCTGGACGGCGTGCTCCGCACGCTGATGATTTCCTTTTCCAGCATCGACCCCGCCGTGTACCAGTCGGTGCACACCAACCTCGACCAGCAGGAGGTGATGGAGAACATCCTCACCGCCGCCCTTGTGCTGCGCAGGACGCGGCTGGTGATCAACCTCTCGCCGACGCGCGAATGCCTGGATACGCTGGACGACACCGTGCGCTGGCTGCGGTCCAACGGCGTCAACGACCTGCACATGTCGCCGACCTACTACGACCGCGCCGGGGCGCAGCAGACCGGCGGCCAGCCGGACACGCAGCGGCTGCGCGCGGAGATCCGCCGGCACGGCCTGGGCAGCCAGGAGACGGCCTTCATCCCGGGCGCCGCGGAGATCTTCCGCCAGTGGCGCTCCAACCGGGTGAAGTGCGTGCCGCGCAACTCCAACATGCTGATCTCCGCCACCGGCGACTACACCTACTGCTTCAACGACATCAGCGAGAGCCGCAGCCTCGGCCACGTGCGCGACCTGGGCCTGCGCGAAGCGATCGAGCGCCGCGAGGCCATGGAGGAAGAAGGCCGCCTGTGCAGCCAGTGCAACCTGCGCAGCCGCTACGGGCCGAAGGAGCTGGCACGGGTAGCCGTCACCTACGTGAAGGCGCAGATGGCCGCATGAGATCTAGTTGTCGGTCGCGCGCGGGTCGATGCCCGTCACCACGCGCGCGTAGCGCTGCTCGCTCCAGTAGGCCGAGGCCCAGTCGATCAGGACGACGATGCGGTTGCGGAAGCCGATCAGGAAGTAGATGTGGGCGAACAGCCAGAACACCCAGGCGAACCAGCCGCTGAAGCGGATGCGCCGCCAGGGCGTCCACAGGTCGACCACCGCGGAATTGCGGCCGATGGTGGCGAGGTTGCCGTAGTCCCGATAGCGGAAGGGCTCCGTGGGCTGGCCCGCGATGCGCCGCAGGATGTTGGCGGCCGCCGCGCGTCCCATCTGCTTGGCCGCGGGCGAGACGCCGGGCACCGGCCGCGGTTCGTGCCCCGGCAGGTGGCTGCGCGCCGCGGCCAGGTCGCCGATGACGCTGATCTCGGGGTGCCCCGGCACGCCCAGGTCAGGCTCGACGAGCACGCGGCCCGCCCGGTCGACCTGGGCACCGGTCGCCTCGGCGAGCTGCCGGCCCAGCGGCGAGGCGGCCACGCCGGCGGCCCAGACGACGCAGCGGCTCGCGATCCGGTACGGCGCCGGCTCGCCGGGCGGCTGCACTTCCAGCCCCGCTGCGTCGATGGCGACCACGCGCGAGCCCACGCTCACCTCCACGCCCAGTTTCTCCAGCTGCCGCTGCGCGCTGGCGCTCAGCGCCTCGGGCATGGCCTGCAGCACGCGCGGGCCGCCCTCCACGAGCAGGATGCGGGCACGCGCGGGATCGATGTGCCGGAACTCGCCCGGCAAGGTGCGGCGGGCGATCTCCGCGAGCGTGCCGGCCATCTCCACGCCCGTGGGACCGCCGCCGATCACGACGAAGGTGAGCCAGGCGGCGCGCGCGGCGGGGTCCTGCTCCTTCTCCGCGGCCTCGAAGGCGAGCAGCACGCGCCGGCGGATCTCGAAGGCATCGGCGAGCGTCTTCAGCCCCGGCGCGAGCGGCGCCCAGTCGTCGCGGCCGAAGTAGCTGTGGGTGGCGCCGGCCGCGACGACGAGGTGGTCGTAGGGCAGCTCGCCGCCGTCGGCCAGCCGCACGCGCCGGGCCGCCGCATCCACCGCCACGACCTCGCCCAGCAGCGTGGTCACGTTCTCCTGCCGCCGGAACAGGTGCCGCACCGGCGCCGCGATGGCCGGCGCGGACAGTCCCGCCGTGGCGACCTGGTACAGCAGGGGCTGGAAGAGGTGGTGGTTGGTGCGGTCGACGATGGTCACGTCGACTTCGGCGGCGTGCAGCGCGCGGGCGGCTTCCAGGCCGCCGAATCCGCACCCGACGATGACGATGCGTGGCTTGGGGGAAGTCGGCACCGGGTCAGTCTAGCAGCCGGTGCTTGAGCGCGTAGTACGTGAGGTCGCTGTTGGAACGCGCCTCCAGCTTGCGCATCAGGCGCGCGCGGTAGGTGCTGACCGTCTTGGCACTCAGCGACAGTTCGGCCGCCACCTCGCCGGCCGTGCAGCCCTGCGCGAGCTTCAGGAAGACCTGCAGTTCGCGCGCCGACAGCTGCTCGTGCAGCCCGCCGGGCGTGGGGGTGATCACCTGCGAGGCGAGCAGTTCGGCCACCACCGGCGTGATGTAGCGGCCGCCCTGCGCCACGCGCCGGATCGCCGTGCAGATCTCGCTGGGTTCGCAGGCCTTGTTCAAGTAGCCGCTGGCGCCGTTGCGGATCAGGGGCACCGCGTACTGGTGTTCGGGATAGCCGGAGAGAACGAGCACGGCGACGTGCTCCGCCTTCGCCTTGATCATGGTGAGCGCGTCGATGCCGCTCTGGCCCGGCATGTC
>DASWUI010000277.1:0-2108 GCA_036401715.1 Ramlibacter sp.
CCCTCGGCGTTCGTGATCGACGTGCTGCGCGCCTATCTCTCCAAGCACTTCGCCGAGCGCACCTCGATGCACGGCGTGTTCATGGACATCCTGGGCCTGGGCGTGCTGATCACGGGCGAGTCGGGCCTGGGCAAGAGCGAACTGGGGCTGGAGCTGATCACGCGCGGCAACGGCCTGGTGGCCGACGACGCGGTGGACCTGTACCGCGTCAACCAGACCACCATCGAGGGTCGCTGCCCCGAGCTGCTGCAGAACCTGCTGGAGGTGCGCGGCATCGGCCTGCTGGACATCCGCGCGATCTTCGGCGAGACGGCGGTGCGCCGGAAGATGCGGCTGCGCCTGATCGTGCACCTGGTGCGGCGCGAGACGATGGAGCGCGACTACGAACGGCTGCCCTACGAACCGCTCACGCAGGACGTGCTGGGCGTGCCGGTGCGCAAGGCCGTCATCCCGGTGGTCGCCGGCCGCAACATGGCCGTGCTGGTGGAAGCCGCCGTGCGCAACACCATCCTGCAGCTGCGGGGGGTGGATACCTACCAGGAGTTCGTGGAGCGGCACCGGCGGGCGATGGAGAAGGGCGGCTAGGGCGGCTCGCCCCAGCCATGTCATGCCGGGCTCGACCCGGCATCCATCATGGCGCGGCGCCCTGGATCCCGGGTCCCGCCCCGGATGACACGAAGTGGCAGAACTAGAACTACTTCCCGGTCTTGTTCGGGCAGTTCGGCTTGGTGCAATGCGCGTACAGGCTCAGCGCATGGTCGGCGATCTCGAAGCCCTTGAGCTTGGCCACGTCGTTCTGCCGCTTCTCGATTTCCGCGTCGTAGAACTCCTCGACCCGCCCGCAGTCCAGGCACACCAGGTGGTCGTGGTGCTGGCCTTCGTTCAGCTCGTACACCGCCTTGCCGCTTTCGAAGTGGCTGCGGCTGAGGATGCCGGCCTGCTCGAACTGCGTGAGCACGCGGTACACGGTCGCCAGGCCGATGTCGGAGCGTTCCTCCAGCAGGACGCGGAACACGTCTTCCGCCGTCATGTGGCGCTGGTTGCCCTTGTGGAAGACGTCCAGGATCTTCAGGCGGGGCAGCGTGGCCTTGAGTCCCGTGCTCTTGAGTTCGTCGATGTTGGCCATGGGTGCTGCCGCTACAATGACCCCGATCATATCGCCTGCCTCCCACATGCCTGCCAAGCCCCTGCGCCAGACGCGCCTCGTCCTGGCTGCCGCCGCGGCCGTCGTCCTGCTCGCGGGCTGCGGCTCGATGGATGGCGCCGGCCGCCGCATCGCCACCGCCCTCACGCCTTACCAGGTCGAAGTCGTCCAGGGCAACTTCATCTCGCGTGAACAGGTCGAGGCCCTGCAGAAGGGCATGAGCCGCGAGCAGGTGCGCCAGATCCTCGGCACGCCGCTGGTGACCAGCCTGTTCCACGGCGACCGCTGGGACTACGTGTTCACGCTCAAGCGCCAGGGCCTGGACCCGCAGCAGCGCCGGCTGACGGTCTTCTTCAGCGGCGACGCGATGGACCGGGTCGAAGGCGACACCATGCCCAGCGAATCCGAGTTCGTCGCCACGCTGGACAAGCGGCGCGTCGGCAAGGTGCCGCGCCTGGAGGCGACGGAGGAAGAGCTGCGTGCCTTCCCGAAGTCGCAGCCTGCGCCGTCCCAGCCCGCGGCGCCCGCCGCCGCGCCGGCCACCAACTACCCGCCGCTCGAATCGGCGCCCCGCTGAGTCCGCCATGAGCAAGGGCACGCAGGCACTGAAGAACGTGGCGGTGGCCGGGGCCGTGCAGGGGCCGCCGGCGGGCAACACCCAGCACCAGGTGGCGGTGGCGGGCGCGTCCGGCCGCATGGGCCACATGCTGATCGAGGCGATCCGCGAGTGCGGCGACTGCCGACTGGCCGGCGCGCTCGACGTTCCCTCCAGCCCCACCATCGGCAACGACGCGGCGGCCTTCCTGGGCCACGCCAGCGGCGTGCCGGTCTCGGCCGACCTCAAGGCCGGCCTGTCCGGCTCCCAGGTGCTGATCGATTTCACCCGTCCCGAAGGCACGCTGGCGCACCTGAAGGTCTGCCGCCAGCTGGGTGTCAATGCCGTTGTCGGCACCACGGGCCTGAG
>DASWUI010000278.1:0-3818 GCA_036401715.1 Ramlibacter sp.
CCCGCGCGCTACCGTGCGATCGCCCAGGCGGCGTACGCCGGCCGGCTTTAACGCTGGGGCTGCCCGGACGGAGCAGGTGCTGGCCGTTCGCCCAGCACCGCGCCCCGGGACAAGGGCT
The DNA here is from genome assembly GCA_036401715.1 of Ramlibacter sp. GTDB lineage: Bacteria > Pseudomonadota > Gammaproteobacteria > Burkholderiales > Burkholderiaceae_C > Ramlibacter. The sequence continues at coordinate 119 of DASWUI010000278.1, forward strand.
GTACCAGCTGCTGGTACAGGTGAAGCCAGCCGAAGCGGCCCTGCGGCCGCGGCGGCTGGAAGTCGCGCAGCCGGTGTGCGATCTCCTCCGGCGCCACCGCCAGTTCCAGCCGGCGCGCGTCGAGGTCGATGTCGATGCGGTCGCCGTCTCGCACCGCCGCCAGCGGTCCGCCCGCGGCAGCTTCAGGCATCACCTGCCCGATGGTGATGCCGCTGTTCAGCCCCGACAGCTCACCGTCGGTGACTACCGCGACGGAAGCACCGAGTCCCGCACCCACAAGGGCGGCCATGAAGCTGGCGGCGAACACGGTACCCGGACCGCCGCGCGGCCCCATCATCCGCAGGACGATCACCTGCCCCGGTTGCACCGCACCCGTCCTGAGCCCATCGATCGCCAGCGATTCATCCTCGAACACCCTCGCCGTTCCGCTGAAACGGCGAATGCCAGCGGGCACCGCCGCGAGCTTGACCAGCGCGCCCTCGGGAGCCAGCGATCCGCGGATCACCAGCAGACCCGGCTCCGGGCTGACCGGCGATGCGAGAGTACGAATGACGCGGCCGTCGATCTCCATCGGCTGCGTCAGCACCTCGCCGATGCTTTGGCCGGCGACGCTGCGGGCCGAAGGGTCGATCAATTCGGCCATGCGGACCATCACGCCGCGAACACCGCCGGCGCGGTCCAGGTCCTCGATGCGGTCGGGTCCATTCGGGCGCACCTGGGTGAGCATGGGCACCCGGCCGGCGCTGGCCTCGAACTCTCCGATGATGTCCACGGGGCATTCCGACTCGATCGCGATCGCCACCAGGTGGCGCATGACGTTGACCGAGCAGCCGGTGGCCACTGCCACCCGCACCGCGTTTCGGAACGCCGCGGGCGTGAGCACCTGCCGCGGCCGCAGACCCTCGTTCACCAACTCGACCACGCGCGCGCCCGCGCGGGCGGCCAGTGCGTGCAGCCGCTCGCTGTCGGCGCGAATCGGCGCATTGCCAGGTAGCGCCATACCGAGCGCTTCGGCCAGGCAGTGCATGGAGTTGGCCGTCGCCAAGCCGGCGCAGACGCCGGGACCGTCGATGGCCGACCGGCACATGGTCTCCAAGCCGTCCAGCGACAGCTGGCCCGCCTTGACGGTGCCGACGGCCTTGTAGACCTCCTCGATGTCCACATGGTGCTCGCCGCACTGGCGCCCCAGCTGGTAGCCGCAGGCGAGCACGAGGCTGGGGATGTCCAGCCGGCCGGCGGCCATCAGGTGCGCCGGCGTCGTCTTGTCGCAGCTGGAAAGAAGGATCATGCCGTCCAGCTCGGCGCCCTCGACCTGCACCTCGATGTCGTTGACGATCAGGTCGCGCGTGGGCATCAGGTAGCGCCCCTGGCGGCCGGCGCTGGTCACGAAATCGGAAGGCGCGGCGGTGCGGATCTCGAACGGCAGCCCGCCCGCGGCACGGATGGCCTCCTGCACCGTCCTCGCCACCCGGTCCAGGTGCGAGAAGCACACCGACAGGCCGCTGGAAGTGTTGACCACCGCGATCTTGGGCTTGTCGAAATCCGACTCGGGAATGCCCATCGCGGTCCACTGGGCCATGCGCACGGCCCAGCGCGTGGTGCCCCGTTCAAAATTGCTGCGCAGTTTCATCTTGTCCTTGTCAGTCATCGAGCCGGGCTCCCTGCCGGTTCAGGGCCTCGCGCACAGCCCGGCCCGGGAGGGCGCGCGGCTGCACGCCCTCCCGGCGAGCCAGCGCTGCCGCGACACCGAGCGCCTGTCCGGAGGAGAAGCACTGGGCCGTCACGCGCGCCGAGGCCACCGCCTCGTGTTCGGCCGACAGGCAACGCCCGCCGAACAGCAGCCCCTCGCCTTTCTCCGGCACGAAGCAGCCATAAGGCACTTCGTAGAAGTCGTTCAGCAGCCACTCCACGCGCGGCTTGCTTCCGGCATGCAGCTCGATGGGCCAGGGCGAGCGAGCCACCCCGTCGCTGAACTTGGTGCCCGCCACCACGTGTGCGTTGCGCAGCACCGCCACGCCGGCGCCCTGGCGCGTCTGGCGCACTCCCACCTGCACGCCGGTGTCGTTGATCCAGCTGGCCTCGCAGCCTTCCAGTTGCTCGCGGAAGAAGCGGGCATAGGTCTCCACCTGCCGGCGGCCCTCCACTTCGGCCTCGCTGAAGTCCTCTGCGATGCCGGCGTTGAGTTCGCGTCCGTCGGCGCCGCGGATGCGGGTGCAGTTGCACAGCAGCTCGCCGGGCCGGGTGGTCGTGAACAGCCAGATCTTGGCCCGCGGCAGCTCCCAGCCTTGCTGCTGCGCCGCCAGGATGCGCTCGGTGACCGCGGCCGGCATGATGGTGTCGGGCCCGTACGCGCGCAGGAAGCGCTCGGTATCCACCCCCTGCAGCCGGAAGATCATGGTCGGGTTCTGCACCACGCCGTTCGCGCCGCACCATGTGCGCAGGCCCGCCATGGCCAGCAAGTCGGCGTCGCCGCTCGCGTCGATGGTGATGCCGGCGCGCACGTCGTACAAGCCCGACTTGGTCCAGATCGTGGCGCCCTCGACCAGCTCTCCTTCCCGGTGCACGCCCGTGGCCAGCGCGTGGTAAAGGACGCGCACGCCGGCGTGCGCGAGCAGGGCGTCCGCGCTCTGGCGCCACGCGAGCGGCTCGTGCACGCGGGTGAAGGTCTTGCCGTAGAGCACCGGAGGCGTGAGCCCGCCGCGGCTTTCCATCTGCGCGACGAAGTCGTCGACGAAGCCGTGCACCACCTGCTTCGGGCGGGTGGGCGCCTCCTCGGCTTCGTACAGCCCGCAGATGGTGCCCGACAGGCCGGCGACGGCTCCGCCGCCGCAGAAACCGTAGCGCTCGACCAGCAGCACGCGCAGGCCGGCGCGCGCCGCCGTGCAGGCCGCGGCCACGCCGGTGGCACCGCCACCGACCACCAGCACGTCAGCGTCCACCTGCTCGCGGGGTCTCGCGTCCATGGTGGAGACCCTCAGCGCGCCTGCAGCGCCAGTTGGGGCAGCCAGGTCACCAGCTGCGGCCAGTACATGGTCGCCCCCAGCACCGCCAACTGCAGCACGATGAAGGGCACCATCCCGGCGTACATATCGCGCATGGTGATCTGCGGCGGGGCCACGGCACGCAGGTAGAAGATGGCGGGCGCCAGCGGCGGGGTGAGGTAGCTGGTCTGGATCATGATCAGGAACAGGATGCAGAACCACACCGGGTCGAAGCCCGCCGCCTTGACCAGGGGCGTGAAGATCGGCAGGAAGATCAGGACGATCGAGATCCAGTCGAGGAAGAAGCCGGCGATGAACAGGATCAGCAGCATCAGTGCGAGCAGGCCCCAAGGCGTGAGCTGCATCTGCGCGATCGCCTCGTTGGCCAGGTTGATGCCGCCGCCCCCGACGAACACGCCGGTGAACAGCGTGCCGCCCAGCAGGACGGCCATGATCATCGCGGTCACCCGCACCGTCTTCAGCAGCGAGCCGTACAGCCCGGACCACGTGAACTGCCGGTACAGGACCGTCAGCAGCACGGCGGCCACGCAGCCGATCGCCGCCGCCTCGGTGGGCGAGGCGATGCCGGCCAGGATGGATCCCAGCACGGCCACGATCATGCCCAGCGGCGGCAACAGGTTCTGCGTGGTGGTCTTCAGCTTCTGGGCGAACGAAGGCTCGTCCGGCTCGCGCGGGATGCGCGGTCCGCTGGCGGGACG
>DASWUI010000279.1:0-1632 GCA_036401715.1 Ramlibacter sp.
AGCCTGCTGGTGGACAACCTGGATGCCGCCATCTCCAAGATGCGCAGCCTCAAGGAGATGGGCGTGCGCCTGTCGGTGGACGACTTCGGCATCGGCTACTCCTCGCTGTCCTACCTGAAGCACCTGCCGATCGACGAGCTGAAGATCGACCGCAGCTTCGTCAAGGACATCCTGGCCGTCGGCAACGACGCGGCGATCGCGGGCACGATCATCGGCCTGTGCCGCAACCTCGGCCTGGAGGTGATCGCGGAGGGCGTGGAGACGGAGGAGCAGCGGGCCTTCCTCGCGCGCCAGGGCTGCCACCGCTACCAGGGCTACCTGTTCTGCCGGCCCCTGCCGATCGGCGAGCTGGAAGCCTTCATCGACGCGGCCGAAGGCGGCGTGCCGGTCACACCGGAACCATCTTCAGTGGGCTCGTGACCACCGCGCGCGGCAGGCGCAGGATCACGGCCTGCGCGTTGCGCAGCAGCTCCACCCCGTGCTGGCCGGCGAGCGCCTGCACTTCCACCCAGGACAGCGGCGTTTCGCCCGGCTCGTGCAGCTGGGTGAAGCCGCCTTCCGGCTGGGGCTGGTACTCCACCCCGATCACGCCGTGCGTGGAGGCGTGTTCCGTGCGCACCGTCACCTGGCCGGGCGCGGGCGCGGCGTCCGTGAGCGCGAGGATCGCGGCCGCCAGCAGGAAGCGCAGGGCGCTGCGCGAAACGTCGAACTCGCCGTCGGCCAGCTCCGTGCGCAGGTCGAAGCCGCGGAAGTTCAGGCCCGTGGACAGCAGCCGCGCGACTTCCTCGACCCCTTCGCGCAGCCGCACGGTGTCGTCCTCGGCGGGTTCCATCCAGGTGCAGACGTCGAGGCAGCGCGCGACGGCCTGCCGCGACAGCCGGTTCAGCTTGGAGACCGAGCTGCCCAGTTCTTCCGGGGCCACCGCGCCGCGTTCCATGCGGGCACCCAGTGCCTCGGCCATCATGCCCAGCGACTGCAGGTGCACCACCATGTCGTGGCGCAGCGGGGGCGTGAGGCGCCGCAGGATGTCGTGCCGCGCGGCGCGCGCGAGGCTGCCCTGGCGCTGCGGCGAGGCATCGGCGGCTGCGGGCGGCGCGTGCCCGGCGGAGGTGGCGATCGGATCGTCGGTGGCGAACACTGCGGACTCGAATGGTTCGGGTTGGAGGCAGTCTGGTCCGGGGGTTCCCCGTGAAGTGTCAGGGCCTCCCCGGGCGAAATGTAGGACGCGGGCGCCAGCGTCCCGTCGCGAAAGCACGCGGGCGGCCTGCGTGCCGCCCGCAGCCGCCACAGGGGCGGCTCCTACGGCCCGTGGCACGGCACAGACAGCAGGCGCGCGCGGCCTCCTACCCCGGCATTGCCGCCCGCTGCGTAGCATCCTTCGCATGGCATTCAATCCACCGAACCTTCCTTTCCAGAGCATGTGCGTCGCCCTCGAGCGGGCGCGGCAGGTGCCCGGCGGCGACGACGGCCCCTGGACCGTGGGCGTGCGCGACGCGGCCGGCGAGCTGCTGGCCTCGGCCATGCTGGACAATTACGCCCAGGTCAGGGCGTTCGCCCGGGCCATGGAAGACCTCGGCTTTGTCCACTCCATCCTGGAGGCGCAGGAGAACGTCCGCTGCTGCGATTTCTCCT
>DASWUI010000280.1:0-2400 GCA_036401715.1 Ramlibacter sp.
GGGCCTGCAGATCACGCCCTTCACGCCGAAGACGCTCGCCGTGCGCGCCGTGCCGGCCACCCTGGCGCAGGGCGACGCCGTGGAACTGGCGCGCAGCGTGCTGGCCGAACTCGCCCAGCACGACGCCAGCCGCGTGATCGAGCGGGCCCGCAACGAACTGCTGGCCACCATGGCCTGCCACGGCGCGGTGCGCGCCAACCGGCAGCTGACGCTGCCCGAGATGAACGCGCTCTTGCGGCAGATGGAGGAGACCGAGCGCTCCGACCAGTGCAACCACGGCCGCCCCACCTGGCGGCAGCTCACGCTGCGCGAACTCGACGGGCTGTTCCTGCGCGGGCGCTGAGCGCGCGCGCCGCTAATCCTTCTCGACCGGCAGGCCGCAGGCCTGCCAGGCCTGCCAGCTCCCCGGCACGTTGCGCACGTCGAAGCCGCGCGCCTGCAGCAGGCTGGCCGCGATCGAGGCGCGGTAGCCGCTGTCGCAGTACACCGCGACGGGCTTCTCCCGGGGGATGCGGTCCAGGGCGTCCTCCAGTTCCGGCAGGAACACATGGACGGCGCCCGGAACGTGCCCCTGCTGCCACTCGTGGGCAGCCCGGACGTCGAGCGCCGTGATGCGACCGGCACCTTCCCGCAGCTCCGCGGCCAGCGCACGCACGTGCCACTGCTGCAGCGCCTGCAGCGGCAGTCCCGCGTTCTGCCAGGCCGTCATGCCGCCGGCCAGGTAACCGGCAAGGCGCGTGAACCCCGTGCGCGCCAGCTCGGTGAGCACCGCATCCAGCTGCGCATCCTTCTCCAGCACCAGCAGCAGCGGCTGCCCGGGATCCAGCATCCAGCCGGCCTGGATCGCCAGGTGCCCGGCGGCGCCGAAGTTGAGCGCGCCCGGAACGTGTCCGCCGCCGAAGGCCAGCATCTGGCGCGTGTCCACGGGCACGCCCTCGCCCTGCTCCACCGCGCGGGCGAATTCCCGCGGCGGCAGGCCCGCGACCGGCGAAATGCCCTTGTCGGGCGGGCCCTGGGTATTGGTTTCCTTCAGGCGCGGATAGTAGGAAGGCCTGGGAGGCAGCCCGCCCAGGGCCTCCTTGCGGAAGGCCGCCTCGTCGGGCTGCCGCAGCAGCGCGTTGTGCGCCTTCTCGTGCGCGATGCTCGTGGACGGCTTGTCGCCGATCGCCGCGCCGCAGGGCGATCCGTGCACGTGCGTCGGGTACACCAGCACGCCGTCCGGCAGCCGGCCGAACACGTCGCGCAGGGTCTCGAACTGCCGCCTGGTGAGTTCCTCCGTGCGCTCCGGCCCGAGCAGGTCCGTGCGGCCGGCCGTGCCGACCAGCAGCGCGCCGCCGGACAGCACGGCGAAGGGCTCGTCCTCGTCCGCCTTGCGCACCAGCAGCGCGATGTGTTCCGGGGTGTGGCCGGGCGTGTGGCGCACCGCCAGGCGCACCGCGCCGAGCGCCAGTTCGTCTCCCTCGCGCAGCGCGCGATGCGCGAACCCGAACGCTTCTTCCGCGTGCCCGCTCAGGCAGATCTCCGCTCCCGGCACGCGCGCTGCGAGCGCGCGCACGCCGCTGGCGAAATCCTCGTGCGTGTGGGTCTGGATGACGTAGCGGATCGCCAGGCCTTGGCCGCGCGCCGCATCGACATAGCGGTCCACCTCGACCTGCGGGTCCACGATGGCGCACAGGCGCGCCGCATCGTCCCCCACCAGGTAGCTGGCGTCGCCGATCGCCTCGGCCAGGAGCTGCTGGAAGACCAGTGCCATCGACCGGCTCACTGGTCGCGGTTGCGCCGCGCCTGCGTGACGGCCTGCGGCGCCGGCGCCTCCCGCGCCGCGCGCGCCACCGGCGTGGCCGCCGGATCGGTGACGTCCCAGGAGCCGAACACTTCCTGCGGCTTGCGCGTCTCGGGCAGCACGTACACGACCGCGCCGGTGCCGCGCACGATCGGGTGGAGCACCTGGTCGTAGAAGGGCACCGGCAGGTTCACGCAGCCGAAGGAGATGCGGTTGTCCGCCTCGGTCGGCGAGGCGAGGCGCTCCAGGCGGCGCTCGGCGGCGACCGTCGGCCGCACGCGATGCATGGACACGGCCGCGTCGTAGTCGATCCAGATGATGTCCTCGCCGGCCGTGTTGCGGCCCGGCTGCGCCTCGAAGCGGCCGGCCGGCGTCGTCTTCTCCTCGGGCCGGATCTGCTCCAGCGGCTTGTCGCCGATGCCCGGTGCGCTGTCGTCGCCGACGGCGGACCCGAGCAGCGCGGGCGTCGCGGCGACCAGCTGGCCGCGCGGGTCGAAGGTGTAGAGGCGGGCGGCCTTCTTGTCGAGGATCACCACCGACTTGCCCTGGGGGTCGCCGGTGAAGAAGGCCCAGTTGGCCACGTGGCGCGCGTCCGCGGACGCGGGCTCGTCGCCGAA
>DASWUI010000281.1:0-2087 GCA_036401715.1 Ramlibacter sp.
ATCGCCATCGTCACCAGCAAGTTCCCGTCGATCCACTTCATGTCGCTGGGCGGCCGCGAAGTGGCGAAGAAGCGCGGCCTGAAGGAAGTGCTGTTCCTCGAATGGGATTTCGGCAACCGCGATTTCGGCCCGATCGCCGCGCGCGTGAAGGACGCCAGGCCCGACCTGGTGTGGATCGGCGACATCGGCCTGGAAGGCAACATGCTGCTCGACGCGATGAAGAAGATCGACTACACCCCGCCGCTGCACTTCCACCTGTACCCGGCGCCGGGCCCGATGACCAAGTCGCCCGAAGGCGACAAGGCGCTGGCGGTCACCATCTTCGAGGAGCACCCGCCCTTCATCAACCAGGGCGTCGCCGCGGAGTTCGTGAAGGTGTTCAACGAACGCGCCGCCGCCGCCAACCTGCCGGACACGAAGGTGGAAGTGCAGGCCGCCGCTTCGTACTCCGCCTGGCAGATCCTGGAGGCGGGCGTGCGCGGCGCCAACAGCCTGGACGACAAGAAGATCGCCGAGTACCTGCGCAAGAACAAGGTCGACACCATCCAGGGCCGCCTGCGCTTCGACGGGCCGGGCAACTACGGCGACGACCTCATGAAGATCAAGCAGGTGCAGGGCGGCACCTGGAAGGTGATCTGGCCGCAGTCCTTCGCCGCGCCGGGCGCCTCGCTGCAGATGCGCTGAGCACGGCAGGACGATGACCCTCCCCAGCCTCAACCTGCTGCTCCAGGCCATCCTCTCGGGCATCTTCATCGGCGCGCTGTACGGCCTGATCGGGCTGGGGCTGGGACTCACCTGGGGCCTGCTGCGGCAGATCAACCTGTCGCACTTCGGCCTGGTCTTCCTGGGCGGCTACCTGAGCTACCAGATGGCGACGGCCTGGCACATGGACCCGCTGCTGGCGCTGGTGATCGTGCCGCCGCTGTTCTTCGCCATCGGCGTCGCCATGCAGTGGCTGCTCTCGCGCTTCGCGATCACGCCCTTCAACTCGCTGCTGGTGACCTTCGGCATCACGGTGGTCATCGAGAGCGCGATCCAGGGCATCTGGACCGCGGACTACCGGCGCCTGGAATCGCACTACAACGCGATGAAGTTCACCGTGGGCGGCCTGTACGTCCCGGTGCCCGAGCTGCTGACGCTGGTGCTGGCGCTGGCGATCTCCGTCGCGGTGTGGGCAGGGATGCGCTACACGGACCTGGGCAAGGCCCTGCGGGCGATGGCGGAGGACGGGCCGATCGCGGCGGCCTTCGGCATCGACTCGAAGTCCATGGCGCTGGTGCTGGCCGGCGGCTGCGCGGCGCTCGCGGGCGTCGCGGGAGTCTTGCTCGCGCTCACCTTCACGCTGACGCCTTCGCAGATCTTCGCCTGGGTCGGCGTGGTGTTCGCCGCGGTCATGCTGGGCGGGCTGGGCAGCGCGCTGGGGCCCTTGGCCGCGGGCGTGATCATCGGCGTCAGCGAAGCCATCACCATGGCCGTGGCCTCGCCTTCCTGGGCGCCCATCGTGTCCTTCTCCCTGCTGATCGTCATGCTGCTGTTCCGCCCGGAAAAGGCCTGAGGACCATGAACAAGACCTTGCCGGCCATCGCCGGGGCGGGCGCGGTGCTCGCCACCCTGCCGTGGCTGGGGCTGCCCTCCTTCTACGAGTCCATCCTGTACCTGGTGTGCCACTGGGTGGTGCTGGCCGTGTCCTGGAACATCCTGTCCGGCTATTCGGGCTACTTCTCCTTCGGCCACGGCGCGTTCTTCGGCGTGGGCATGTACGCCACGGCGGTGCTCGCCGGCAAACTGGACTGGCCCTTCCTCGCGACGCTGCCCTTCGCCGCGCTCATCCCGGCGCTGCTGGGGGTGTTCATCGGCTTCGTGGTGTTCCGCGTCAAGGCGGTGCGCGGCGAGCTGTTCGCGCTGCTCACGCTGGCGGTCACCTTCGTGGTCGCCACCATCATCCTCAACACGCCCATCGACGGCGGGCCCGGTGTCTACCTGAACGCGGTGCAGGTGCCGCGCCTCGCGCCTTCACCCTCGTCGTCGATCTACCTGATGATCCTGTTCTCCGCGGTGCTGACGCTGCTGGTCGCGTACCGGGTGCA
>DASWUI010000282.1:0-3548 GCA_036401715.1 Ramlibacter sp.
TGGGTCCCCGCCTCCGCGGGGATGACGAAAAGCAAACCATGACCAAACCCACCTCCGGCCCCTTCGAGAAAACCCCCGGCTGGCTCGACTGGTACGCCAACCCCAGCAAGCCGCAGTTCCAGCTGCCCCCCAACGCCGTCGACGCCCACTGCCACGTCTTCGGCCCCGGCGCCGAGTTCCCCTACGCCCCCGAACGCAAGTACACCCCCTGCGACGCCAGCTGGCAGCAGCTGTTCGCCCTGCGCGACCACCTCGGCTTCAGCAAGAACGTGATCGTGCAGGCCACCTGCCATGGCGCCGACAACCGCGCCCTGGTCGACGCCCTCGGGCGCTCGGGCAACAAGGCCCGCGGCGTCGCCACGGTCAGGCGCAGCGTGAGCGACCAGGAGCTGCAGGACATGAACGCCGCCGGCGTGCGCGGCGTGCGCTTCAACTTCGTCAAGCGGCTGGTGGACTTCACGCCCAAGGACGAACTGATGGAGATCGCCGCGCGCATCGCCCCGCTGGGCTGGCACGTGGTGATTTACTTCGAGGCGGTGGACCTGCCGCAGCTGTGGGACTTCTTCACCGCGCTGCCGACCACCGTGGTGGTGGACCACATGGGCCGCCCCGACGTGACGAAACCCATCGACGGCCCCGAGTTCGAGCTGTTCCTGAAGTTCATGCGCGAGCACCCGAACGTGTGGAGCAAGGTGAGCTGCCCCGAGCGCCTGTCCGTCTCCGGCCCGCCCGCCCTGGACGGCGAGCGCAACGCCTACCGCGACGTCGTGCCCTTCGCGCGCAGGGTGGTGGAGAGCTTCCCCGACCGCGTGCTGTGGGGCACCGACTGGCCGCACCCGAACCTGAAGAACCACATGCCCGACGACGGCCTGCTGGTGGACTTCATCCCGCACATCGCCACCACGAAGGAGCTCCAGCAGAAGTTGCTGGTGGACAACCCCAACCGGCTGTACTGGCCGGAGGAAGGCCGCGCATGAAGCGCCTCGCCGTCACCCTCGGCGTCGCCACCCTGGCGCTGCTCGCGGGCTGTTCCACCACCACCAACGTCCCGGCTTCGTCGCCGCCTTCGATCGCGCCGCTGGCCTACAAGCCTCAGGCCTTCTGCGACAGCCTGGTGGGCCAGCGCATCTCGCCGGTGGACATCGGCCTGCCCAGCGGCTACGCCACCATAGACTCCGCCGTGCTGCTGACGGCGAGCGAGATGCGACTGCTGGAGCGCGGCCCCACGCCGGCCGCGACCATCGTCCCGGCCATGCCGCAGCGCTGCAAGGTCCTGGGCCGCATTGCCCCGGTGGACCCGAACGCACCGCCCATCCACTTCCAGGTCAACCTGCCGGTGCGCTGGAACCATGCCTCCGTGCAGTACGGCGGCGGCGGCTTCAACGGCGTCCTGATCTCGGGCGAGGCGCTGCTGCCCGCCGCGCGCTTCGACCAGTCCGCGCCGCTGGCGCAGGGCTACGTGACCTACGGCACCGACTCCGGCCACCAGAACAAGCCGGGCGAGCCGCCGCAGGCCTTCGCGCTGAACGACGAGGCGCTGGTGAACTTCGCCCATGCCTCGTACAAGAAGGTACGCGACGTCGCCGTGGCCATCATGCGGCAGGCCTACGGCGTCAAGCCGCGCAAGATGTACTTCGTGGGCAGCTCCGAAGGCGGCCGCGAAGGCCTGACCATGGCGCAGCGCTACCCGCGCGACTTCGACGGCATCCTCCGCCGCGTGCCCGTGATCCACTGGACCGGGCTGCAGCACGCCGGCCTGCGCGACGGCCTGGCCCTCACCAATGGCGGCTGGATGAACCCGGCGCAGGTGAAGCTGGTGCACGACGCGGTGCTGGCCGCCTGCGACGCGGCGGACGGCGCCGCCGATGCGATCGTGTCCGACCCGGTCGGCTGCCGCGCGCGCTTCGACGTGAGCAAGCTGCGCTGCACCGCCGCGCCGGCCGCCAACTGCCTCACCGAAGCGCAGATCCGCGCCGTGCGCACACTGCATTCGCCGCTGGACATGGGGCTGGATCTGGCCAACGGCCTGCGCGTGTACCCCGGCCGCGGCCCCAGCGGCGAAGCCACGCCGTCCTTCGGCCCCACCGGTGGCTGGCAGTCCTGGTGGACCGGCAGCGCGGCCCCGGCCTTCCCGCCGGTGCCGGCCAACGGCATCGCCTGGTTCTACGGCGGCGGCGCCATCCAGTATTTCTACGCGCGCAACCCCCAACTGGACCTGCGCAGCTACCGCGCGGCCGATCACGCCGCCCGCATCCGCCAGGTGTCCGAGCTGATGGACTCCACCAACCCGGACCTGAGCGCCTTCCGCGCGCACGGCGGCAAGCTGATCCTGCTGGAGAACCTGGCCGACTACGCACAGAGCCCGTACGCCGGCATCGAGTACCACCAATCGGTGGTGCAGCGCATGGGCCGCGCCGCCGTCGACTCCTTCTTCAAGCTCTACACCGCGCCCGGCGTCGACCACGTGGGCACCGGCGCCCCCGGCAATGCCGACCTGTTCCCGGCGCTGGTCGCCTGGGTGGAGCAGGGCCGGGCACCCGCGGGCCTGGAACTGGTCGAACAGGAAGCGCGCCCGCCCTTCGCGGTCAAGCGCAGCCGCCCGCTGTGCGAGTGGCCGCAGGTGCCGCGCTACCGCGGCGGCGACATGAATGCGGCAGGCAGCTTCGCCTGCGCGCCCTGAACGTAAGGAGGCAGACATGCCCTTGGACAAACCCTATGCCGGCATCCCCGGCACCACCATCTTTGATGCCGACCAGAGCCGCAAGGGCTACTGGCTCAACCAGTTCTGCATGTCGCTGATGAAGGCCGAGAATCGCGAGAAGTTCAAGGCCGACGAGCGCGCCTACCTGGACCAGTGGCCCATGACGGAGGAGCAGAAGCAGGCCGTGATGGCCCGCGACCTGAACCGCTGCATCGCGCTGGGCGGCAACATCTACTTCCTGGCCAAGATCGGCGCCACCGACGGCAAGAGCTTCCAGCAGATGGCCGGCTCCATGACCGGCATGAGCGAAGAGGCCTACCGCGAGATGATGATCGGGGGCGGCCGTCCCGCCACCTGGACTCCCGAGAAGGACAAGAAGTAAATGGCCCGCATCACCGCATCCGTCTACACCTCGCACGTGCCCGCCATCGGCGCGGCCATGGACCTGGGCAAGACGCAGGAGCCGTACTGGCAGAAGGTCTTTGCCGGCTACGACTTCTCCCGCCGATGGATCAAGGACAACAAGCCGGACGTCGTGTTCCTGGTCTACAACGACCACGCCACGGCCTTCAGCCTGGACATCATCCCCACCTTCGCGATCGGCACCGCCGCCGAATTCGCCGTCGCCGACGAGGGCTGGGGCCCGCGCCCGGTGCCCAAGGTGGAAGGCGCGCCGGAGCTGGCCGCGCACATCGCGCACTCGGTCATCCAGCAGGACTTCGACCTGACCATCGTCAACCGGATGGACGTGGACCACGGCCTGACCGTGCCGCTGTCGCTGATGTGCGGCCAGCCCAAGGAGTGGCCGTTCAGGGTGATCCCGTTCGCGGTGAACGTGGTGCAGTAC
>DASWUI010000283.1:0-1996 GCA_036401715.1 Ramlibacter sp.
CGCCTGGCCATGAATTCCCCGGCGGCCGCGCCCACCAGCGGCATGAACAGCACGCCCACGATGCCCAGGAAGATGCCGGCGACGGTGCCGATCGCCGCGCCGATGACCGCCTGGCGGCTCGCGCCCGCGCGCTTGGCGCCCAGCATCGCCGACACGTAGTCCATCAGCCAGGCCAGCAGCGCCAGCACCGCGATCGCGCCCACGGCGAACCAGCCCACGCGCGTGAAGTCGTCGATCCAGGCGCCGAGCATGATGCCGGCGAACACGAGGATGGTGCCGGGCAGCGCCGGCAGCACGATGCCCGCCAGGCCGACCAGGATCAGCGCGATGCTCAGGATCCAGAGAAGGGATGCGCTCACGTCCCCGCTCCCTGGCTGGATTCGAACAGGCTCAGTCCCCACGCGGCGGACCAGGCCTTGAACACCTCGACGCCGCGCACGCTGTGCCCGTGCGCGTCCAGCCGCGGCGAATAGACGGCGAGCCCCATGCGCCCGGGCACCACCGCCAGGATGCCGCCGCTGACGCCGCTCTTGGCCGGCAGCCCGACGCTGTAGGCCCAGTTGCCCGAGCTGTCGTACATGCCGCAGGTGAACATCAGCGTGAGCACGTCGCGCAGGTGCGCCCGTTCCACGGCGCGCACGCCGGTGCGCGGGTGCAGGCCGCCGTTGGCCAGCGTGGCGGCCATCAGCGCGAGGTCGCGCACGCTCACCGCCACCGTGCACTGCCGGCCATAGAGTTCCAGCGCGCCTTCGATGTCGTCGCCGATCACCTCGAAGTGGCGCAGCAGGTGGGCGATGGCCTGGTTGCGGTGTCCGCCCTCCAGCGACAGGTCGGTGTTCGGGTGCAGCTCGGCGGTCTTTCCCAGGTAGCGGCCGAACATGTCCATGATGAGCGCGCCGGAGCGCTCCGGGTCCGCGTGGTGCAGCAGGGCCGACATGGCGATCGCGCCGGAGTTGATCATCGGGTTGTAGGGGAGGTGGTCCTCCTCCAGCTCGATGATCGAGTTGAAGGCTTCACCCGTGGGCTCCACGTTCACCTTGCGGTGCACCGCCTCGCGGCCCAAGCGGTCCAGCGCCAGGCCGTAGATGACGGGCTTGGAGATGGACTGCAGCGTGAAGGCGTGCCGGTCGTCGCCGGCCGACACCAGCTCGCCGTCCACGGTCGCCATCGCGATCGCGAAGCTGTCCTCGTCGGTGCCCGGCGCTTCCGGCGTGTAGCCGGCCGCCTTGCCGCGGCGCTCGGCGCGGAAGCGGTCGATCAGTTCCTGCAGGAAACGGGTGTCGGTGGCTTCGCTCTTCATCGCGAGCCGACGATACGCAAGCGGCGGGGCGCGCCGTGTAGGTGCGCACCGCCTCCCGGCCGGCGGCGCGGCAGCTAGGAGCCCTTGCCCTTTTCCTGCACCAGCGCGCCCAGCGCCGCCCAGTCCAGCTCGCCGCGGCCGCTGTCGCACAGCTCGCCCACCAGCCGCTCCGCGAGCACGGCACCCTGCAGGCGGGCACCGGCGCTGCGCGCGGTCTCCAGCGCGATGCGCAGGTCCTTGCGCATCAGGCGGGCGCGGAAGCCCGGCTGGAAGTCGCCCTCGATCACGCGCTGCCCGTGCTTTTCCAGCACGAAGCTGCGGGCGGTTCCGCCCAGCAGCACGTCGCGCATCACCTTCGGGTCCACGCCCTGCGACTTCGCCAGCGCGATCGCGTCGGCCACCCCCAGCAGCGCGCCGGCCACCGCGACCTGGTTGCACGCCTTCACCGTCTGGCCGGCGCCGCTGGCGCCCACGTGCGTGATGGTCCTGCAGAAGGCGTTCATCACCTCGCGGCAGGCCGCCACCGCTTCGGCCGGGCCGCCGACCATGCAGGCCAGCGTGCCGCTCTCGGCGCCCTGCTGGCCGCCGCTGATCGGCGCATCGAGGAAGTGCACGCCGCGCTGCGCGAGGCGCTCGGCGAAGCGCCGCGCGGAGCTCGCCGAGATCGTGCTGGTATCGACCACGCAGCTGCCGGGG
>DASWUI010000284.1:0-5432 GCA_036401715.1 Ramlibacter sp.
CACGTCCAGCACGATGCCGGGGAACAGGCGCTTGAACTCGATCAGCCACGCCGACATGACAAGCTCGCCGAAGCCGCTGGGCACGCTGAGGCCGACGCGGCCCTGCAGGCCCTGGCCGAAGGTGGCGACCGTCTCGCGCGCCGCCTGCATCTCGCTTTGCACCCGCCGGCCGTGCTCGTACAGCCGCCGTCCCACCTCGGTGGGCTCGACGCGCCGGGTGGTGCGCCGTACCAGTTGCACCCCGGCCTCCTTTTCCAGCTGCCCCAGGTGGTAGCTGACGTTGGCGCGGGTCATCCGCAGCTTGCGGGCCGCCTGGCTGAGGTTGCCGGCGTCGATGATCTCGACGAGCAGGGTGAGGGAGGAAAGGTCCATTTGTCAAAAATAGCTTGACGGTCTGTCAACCGCCATAGCAATTGTCAAGGAAGATTGAGCGATCCAGAATCCGGGTGCGCGTTTCCCCCTATCCGCTCCCCGACATGACCTCTTCCCCCGCGGCGGTCCAGACCGCCCGCCACGGCACCGTGCTCGTGGCCACCCTCCATCACCCGCCGGTCAACGCCTTGAGCGTGGACGTGCGCCGCGGCCTGCTGCAGGCCGTGGGGCAGGCGGAGCAGGATCCCGAAGTGCAGGCGCTGCTGATCGTGGGCTCCGGCCGCGGCTTCATTGCCGGCGCCGACATCCGGGAATTCGGCAAGCCGCCGCAGTCCCCCATCCTCCCCGAGGTCTGCAACCGCATCGAAGCCTGCGCCAAGCCGGTGATCGCCGCCATCCACGGACCGGCCCTGGGCGGCGGGCTGGAAGTGGCGCTGGCCGCGCACTACCGCATCGCGCTGCCCGACGCCAGGCTGGGCCTGCCCGAGGTGCAGCTGGGCCTGATCCCCGGTTCCGGCGGCACGCAGCGTGCGCCGCGCCTGGTGGGCCTGCGCCCGGCCATCGAGCTGATGCTCAGCGGCCGTCACATGGGCGCCAAGGAAGGGCTGGAAGCCGGCCTGCTGGATCGCATCGCGGACGGCAACGACGCCCAGGCGGCCGGACTGGCCTATGCCAACGAACTGCTGGCCGCGGGCGCCGGCCCGCGCCGCACGCGCGACCGCGCCCTCGGCGACATCGAGTCCGCCCGCGTCACGCTCAGGGAAATCAAGGCCGACACCGCGAAGAAGACGCGCGGCCTGTTCTCGCCGCTGAAGATCGTGGAGGCGGTGGAGGCGGGCCTGGACCTGCCCTTCGAGGAAGCGCTGCGCAACGAGCGGCAGCTGTTCATGCAGTGCATCGACAGCCCGCAGCGTGCCGGCCTGATCCACGCCTTCTTCGCCGAGCGCGAGGTGCTCAAGGCGCCGGAGACGCGCAATGCGCAGCCGCGGCCCATCGCCTCCGTCGGCGTGGTCGGCGGCGGCACCATGGGCGCGGGCATCGCCGTGGCCGTGCTCGACGCCGGCCTGCCGGTCACGATGGTGGAACGCGACGAAGCGTCCATCGCGCGCGGCCGCGCCAACGTGGAGAAGGTCTACGACGGCCTGGTCGCCAAGGGCCGCATGACGGCCGAGGCCAGGGCCAAGGTCATGGCGCGCTTCACCGGCAGCACCTCCTACGCGGACCTGAAGGACGTGGATCTCGTCATCGAGGCCGTGTTCGAGGACATGGCGGTGAAGAAGGCGGTGTTCGCCGAGCTGGACCGCGTGTGCAGGAAGGGGGCGGTGCTGGCGACGAACACCTCGTACCTGGACATCGACGCGATCGCGGCGGGCACCTCCCGGCCGCAGGACGTGGTCGGCCTGCACTTCTTCTCGCCGGCCAACATCATGAAGCTGCTGGAGATCGTGGTGCCGGCGAAGGTCTCGGCCGACGTGGTCGCCACGGCCTTCGAGCTGGCGAAAAAGCTGAAGAAGGTGCCGGTGCGCGCCGGCGTGTGCGACGGCTTCATCGGCAACCGCATCCTGGCGAAGTACCGGCAGGCCGCCGACTACCTCATGGAGGACGGCGCCTCGCCCTACGAGATCGACGAGGCGGTGCGCGCCTTCGGCTATCCCATGGGCCCGTTCCAGGTGTCGGACCTGGCCGGCGGCGACATCGGCTGGGCCACCCGCAAGCGCAAGGCGGCCACCCGCGACCCGCGCGCGCGCTACGTCCAGATCGCCGACCGCATCTGCGAGCGCGGCTGGTTCGGCCAGAAGACGGGCCGCGGCTGGTACCTGTACCCGCAGGGCGCCCGCACCGGCACGCCGGATCCGGAAGTGCTGGCCATCATCGAGGCCGAGCGCGAGCGCGCCGGCATCCGGCCGCGCAAGTTCACGCCCGAGGAGATCACGCGCCGCTACCTGGCGGCCATGGTCAACGAGGGCGCCAACGTCGTGCACGAAGGCATCGCGCTGCGCCCGCTGGACGTGGACGTGACCTTCCTGCACGGCTACGGCTTCCCGCGCTACCGCGGCGGCCCCATGAAGTACGCGGACATGGTGGGCCTGGACCGCATCCTGGCGGACATCCGCGAGTTCGCGCAGGAAGACCCGCTGTTCTGGCAGCCCTCGCCGCTGCTGGTGGAACTGGTGGCGCAGGGGCGCAACTTCGACAGCCTCAACGGCGCCGCCGACTGAAGGAAACCATGGACCTGAGCTTTACCCCCGCGGAACTCGCGTTCCGCGCAGAAGTGCAGCGCTTCCTGCGCGAGGAGGTGCCCGCGCGCCTCACCGACAAGGTGCGCAACGGCAAGCGGCTGGCCAAGGCCGACCTGGAGGAGTGGCATGCGCTGCTGAACGCGCGCGGCTGGCTCGCCAACCACTGGCCGCGCGAATACGGCGGCCCCGGCTGGAACGCGGTCGAGAAGTTCATCTTCGAGCACGACTGCGCGCTGGCCTATGCGCCGCGCACCGTTCCCTTCGGCGTGAACATGCTCGGGCCCGTGCTGATCAAGTACGGCAGCGAGGCGCAGAAGCGCTACTGGCTGCCGCGCATCCTGGATGGCAGCGACTGGTGGTGCCAGGGCTATTCCGAGCCGGGCGCCGGCTCCGACCTGGCCTCGGTGAAGACCACCGCCGTGCGCCAGGGCGACCACTACGTCGTCAACGGCCAGAAGACCTGGACCACCCTGGGCCAGCACGCCAACATGATCTTCTGCCTGGTGCGCACCGACCGCGACGCCAAGCCGCAGGAGGGCATCAGCTTCCTGCTGGTGGACATGGACAGCCCCGGGGTCGAAGTGCGTCCCATCATCACGCTGGACGGCGAGCACGAGGTCAACGAGGTGTTCTTCACCGACGTGAAGGTGCCGGTGGAGAACCTGGTGGGCGAGGAGAACAGGGGCTGGACCTGCGCCAAGTACCTGCTGACCTACGAGCGCACCAACATCGCCGGCGTCGGCTTCTCGGTGGCCGCGCTGGAGCGCCTCAAGGGCATCGCGCAGCGCGTGAAGAGGAACGGCCGGCCCCTGGCCGAGGACCCGCTGTTCGCCGCGCGCATGGCGAAGGTCGAGATCGACCTGGAGAACATGAAGACCACCAACCTGCGCGTGATCGCGGCGGTGGCCGGCGGCGGCGTGCCGGGCGCGGAGAGCTCCATGCTCAAGATCCGCGGCACCGAGATCCGCCAGGAACTCAACGCGCTGATCCGTCGCGCGATGGGTCCCTACGCGCTGCCCTTCGTCGAGGAGGCGCTGGACGCGGGCTACCAGGGCGAACCGGTCGGGCCGCAGGAAGCTGCCTTCGCCGCCGTGCAGTACTTCAACAACCGCAAGCTGTCGATCTTCGGCGGCTCCAACGAAATCCAGAAGAACATCATCTCCAAGATGATCCTGGGGCTGTAAAGATGGACTTCCGACCCACCGAAGACCGCCGCATGCTGGCGGACCTGCTGCAGCGCTTCGTCGCCGAGCAGTACCCCATCGCCACCCGCCACGCCATCGCCGCTTCGGCGGCGGGCTACAGCGCCCAGCACTGGCGCCAGTTCGCCGAGCTCGGCGTGATCGGCGCGCTGTTCACCGAGGAGCAGGGCGGCTTCGGCGGCGCCGGCTTCGACATCGCCACCGTCTTCGAGGCGCTGGGCCGCGGCCTGGTGCTGGAGCCCTTCCTCGCCAGCCTGCTGGCCGGCAGCGCCATCGCCCATGCCGGCGGCGGCGCCTGGTACGACACGCTGGCCTCGCTCATCGACGGCAGCCGCATCGCCACGCTGGCGCACGGCGAGCCGCAATCGGGCTACGAGCTGCAGCACGTGCAGGCCCGGGCGCGCTACGACGCCGGCGACTACGTGCTGGACGGCCGCAAGGCGGTGGTGCCGCTGGGCGGCGCGGCGCAGCTGCTGGTGGTGTCCGCGCGGACCGCGGGCGAGGCGACCGATGCCGAGGGCATTTCGCTGTTCGTGGTGCCGGCGGATGCCCGTGGCGTGCGCGTGCGCAGCTACCCGAACATCGACGGCACCCACGCCGCGGAGATCAGCTTCGAGGACGTGCGCGTTTCCGCCGGCGCGCTGCTGGGCACCGAAGGAAAGGCCCTCGCCACCCTGGAGCACGCGGTCGGCCGCGGCATCCTGGCCCTGTGCGCCGAGGCCGTGGGTGCGATGGACGCCGCCAAGGCCCAGACCATCGAGTACCTGCAGACCCGCAGGCAGTTCGGCAAGCCGATCGGCAGCTTCCAGGCCCTGCAGCACCGCATGGCCGACGTGCTGCTGGAGATCGAGCAGGCGCGTTCCGCGGTGATCAACGCCGCTGCCGCCCTCGACGGGAGTGAGCGCATCTCGCGCGAGCGCGCCCTGTCGGCCGCCAAGGTCAGCATCGGCCGCATCGGCACGCTGGTGGCCGAGGAATGCGTCCAGCTGCACGGCGGCATCGGCATGACCTGGGAGCTGCCGCTGCCGCACTACGCCAAGCGGCTGGTCATGATCGACCACCTGCTGGGCGACGAGGACCACCACCTGGCGCGCTTCATCCAGCTGGGCGCCGCGCAGCGCGCGGCGGTGGCGCAATGACGGCGCCGCTGCCGCTCGCCGGGGTGCGGGTGCTGGACCTGTCGCGGGTGCTGGCGGGGCCGCTGTGCGCGCAGGTGCTGGGCGACTTCGGCGCCGAGGTGATCAAGGTCGAACACCCGAAGCGCGGCGACGACACGCGCGACTGGGGGCTGCGCGTCGGCAAGACCGAGACGGCCTACTTCAACAGCATGAACCGCAACAAGCGGTCCATCACCCTCGACCTGCAAAGCCCCGAGGGGCTGAAGATCGTCCACGAGCTGCTGCCGCAGTGCGACGTGGTGATCCACAACTTCAAGACCGGCGGCGCCGAGAAGCTGGGCTTGGGCTACGAGCAGCTCAAGGCGATCAAGCCGGATCTGATTTACTGCGCCGTGGCCGGCTACGACACCAGCGGCCCCGAGGCCAAGCGCCCCGGCTACGACCTGGTGATCCAGGGCGAGACCGGCCTCATGGCGCTCAACGGCGAGGCGGGCACGCCG
>DASWUI010000285.1:0-1632 GCA_036401715.1 Ramlibacter sp.
CTTGGTGTGGGCGGCGGAATCGAACTCGTTGGCTTCGCGCCGGAACTGCGTGCGCCACTCGGTGACCGTGACGGTGAAGGTGATGTAGACCACCAGCGCCGCGATGGTGATCCAGGCGAACCAGGCGTCGAACTTCACCGCCAGGATGGCCAGTACCATGGCCACCTCGACCAGCGTCGGCACGATGCTGTAGAGCGAATAGGAGATCAGCGACTCGATGCCGCGCACGCCGCGCTCGATGTCGCGGGTCATGCCGCCGGTCTGCCGCTCCAGGTGGAAGCGCAGGGACAGCGCGTGCAGGTGGCGGAAGGTCTCCAGCGCGATGCTGCGCGCCGCCCCCTGGGTCGCCTTGGCGAACACCAGCTCGCGCAGCTCGGTGAACAGGGTGGTGGACAGGCGCAGCAGGCCGTAGCCCACCAGCAGCCCCAGCGGCACCACCAGCACGGCGCTGGCGTCGCCGGGCTTGATGTCCATCGTGTCGACCAGCTCCTTCAGCAGCAGGGGGACGCTGACGTTGGCGACCTTGGCGGCGACCATGAAGGCCAGCGCCGCGGCGACCCGCCACTTGTACTGCCAGAGGTAGGGGAACAGGCGCTTGAGGGTGCTCCAGTCGGAGCGGCCCGCGGCCTTGCGCTCGGCCGCCGAGGCCGGCACCGGGAGGGGGGAGGAAGACAGTTCGCCGCCGCGGCGCATGGAGGACAATCCCTTGGATAGCTTCACGAGATTGTGCCCATGTCCGAAAACCAGAGTGCCGCCGCCCCCCATGGCCCCGCCACGCCCCCGACCGACAAGGAGCTGGTGCTCAAGGTGATCCCCATGCCGGCGGACACCAACGGCAACGGCGACATCTTCGGCGGCTGGGTCATGGCCCAGGTCGACCTGGCCGGCTCGGTGATCCCGGCGCGCATCATCCGCGGCCGCATGGCCACCGTGGCGGTGAAGGAATTCATCTTCAAGCAGCCCGTGCGCGTGGGCGACATCCTGAGCTTCTACGCCTCGGTCAACCGCATCGGCAACACCTCGATCACGGTGGACGTGGAGGTGTATTCGGAGAGCTTCCGCGCCCAGGGGGAGTACTGCAAGGTGACGGAGGCGCTGCTGACGTACGTGGCGATCGACGAGAACGGCAGGCCGCGGCCGGTGAAGCGCTGACCGTCATCCCCGCGGAGGCGGGGACCCAAGGCGTTCCAGAAGCGTGCGTGGCGCGCGCGGCCGGGTCGTGCGGCAGCCCTGGGTTCCCGCCTTCGCGGGAATGACGGGCTGCTAGAACTTCCCGTGCCGCCCCTCGCCCGACGCGAAGCGCGCGGCGCCCTCCATCCCGTCGGCGATCCGCGCCCTGCTGCGCTCCCACTCCGCATGCAGCGCCTCGGGCAGGCCCTTGCCCCACTGCTCGTAGGCATTCATCCGGTCCGCGCGCATCGTTTCCTGCGGAAAGCGGGCCAGCTGTTCGGCCAGCGCGATCGCGGCCTCGCGCGCCGTCCCGCGCCGCACCACCCGGTTCGCCAGTCCCATTGCCAGCGCCTCCGCCGCCTCCACCTTGCGCCCGGTGAGGATCAGGTCCCTGGCATGCCCCATGCCGACCAGCCGGGGCAGGCGCACCGAGCCCCCGTCGATCCGCGGCACCCCGCAGCG
>DASWUI010000286.1:0-5150 GCA_036401715.1 Ramlibacter sp.
CGCAGTTCCAGGATTTCGACGGCGCGCGCGGCGTCGCCTACGAAACGCAGATCGACGCGACCATGAAGCTGCTGGCCGGCCTGCCCATGCCCACGGTGGCGGTGGTGCAGGGCTGGTGCATCGGCGGCGGGCTGGCGATCGCCAGCACCTGCGACTTCCGCATCGCCACGCCGGCCAGCAAGTTCGGCGTGCCGATCGCGCGCACGCTGGGCAACTGCCTGTCGATGGCCAACATCGCCGGGCTGGTGGCTGCCTTCGGCCGCCCGCGCGTGCAGCGCCTGCTGCTGCTGGCCGACCTGATCGGCGCGGAAGAAGCGCAGGCCTGCGGCTACGTGCTGGAGGTGGTGGCCGCCGAAGGCATCGAAGCGGCCGCGCAGAAGCTGTGCGCCAGGCTCGCGTCGCTGGCGCCGGTGACGCAGCAGGTCAGCAAGGAGGCGCTCAACCGCCTGCTGCGCCACGACCTGCCCGAGGCCGAGGACCTGATCCGCCGCACCTACGGCAGCGAGGACTTCCGCGAGGGGGTCACCGCCTTCGTGGCCAAGCGGCCGCCGGTGTGGACGGGCCGCTAGCCGCGACTTTCAGGCGCCTTGGGTTCCCGCCGGCGCGGGAATGACGAGGTAGGGCGCGTCATCCCCGCGCAGGCGGGGACCCATAGCGCCCCCTGCGGTGCCGGCACCATAGCCGGTGTCCTACGCAGCGCTTCCCCCTTGCTGCCTACGATGGATGCAACCACCGAGGTACATCCATGGCCGGCAAGCAGAACGAATCCCTGTCGGGCTCCAACCCGCCCGCGCGTCCGGGCGACCCGCTCGACCTGATGGTCTCCGTCGCCGGCGAGGAGGACCCCGGCGCGTCCTTCGACCTGCCCACCGGCACCGAAGGCCGCAGGGACCAGCCCGCGGGCCAGCCGCCCATGCAACCCACGGGCGGGCAGCCGCCGATGGCACCGGGTGACGAAGCACCGGCCGGCACGCCCAGCACCGGCGAGAACGTCTGCCCCCAATGCGGCGGCACCGGCCGCATCGGCGCATCGGCCTGCCCGAACTGCCAGGGTACGGGCGTCGTGATCGTCGGCATCGGCGGCGCCTGAACGCGCCCATGCCGCAGCCGCCGCGGCTGGGAGTGCTGCCGCCGATCCAGGCGCTGCAGACGCGCGCCGGGCGCCTCACCTACGTCGTGTCGGGGCAGGGCAGCCCGGCGATCCTCCTGTTCAACGGCGCGGGCATGAGCCTGGAAGGCTGGCGCCCGCTGTACCCCGAGATCGAGCAGCTGGGCACCGTGTTCGCCTGGAACCGCTTCGGCATGCAGGGCAGCGACGCGCCGGGCGCCCGCCAGACCGGTGCCGTCGTGATCGGCTCGCTGCGCGAACTGCTCGGCTACGCCGGCGTGCAGCCGCCCTACGTGCTGGTGGCGCATTCGCTGGGCGGCCTGTTCGCCAACCTGTTCGCGCGCCTCTACCCGCAGGAGGTCGCGGGCGTGCTGCTCCTGGAAGCGACGCACCCGGACGACCAGGACGCGCTGAAGAAGCACGAGGAGCAGATGGTGCGCTCGCTCGGCAAGCTGCAGGAGCTGCCGCAGCTGTTCCTCGAGGCCAACGTGCAGGCCGAACTGGGCTGCGCCGGGGAGACGGCGCGCGAGATCGCCGCGGCCGGTGAATTCCCGCCGGTGCCGCTGCGCGTGGTGACCGGCGGCCTCACCCCCAGGGACTCCGCGCGTTCACCGGCCGAGGTCGGCGCCAAGCGGGCCAACCAGCAGGACCTGGCCCGCCTGTCCCCGCACGGCCAGCACGTGATCGCCCAGCAGAGCGGCCACTTCCCGCAACTCACCGAACCCGACCTGGTCCTCTCCGTCCTGCGCGAGCTGGTGGCTCCCCCGTAGGTCGTGGTGCGCGCGCAGCCGCACCGCGACACGCCGCCCGCGCGCGCACCCCCACCCCCACTCCTGGGGGATGGGGTGGGGAATCCCCAGCCCTGCGCCCGGTGGCGCGCCTTACTTCTGCTCGATCCGCGCGCTCGCCACCTTCCGGAACCAGGCCTGCGCCTCGTCCCTGTCGGCCGTGACCATCGCCACGTGCAGCTCCACGCAATGCGTGCCGCCGCCGGCGGAAATCAGGTGCGCGTTCAGCTGCATCTGCCCGCCCTTCTTGGGGACCACGTACATCGCGGCGTAGGTGTTGGGGTCCAGCCGGGCCCTCGTGATGTTTTCCTGGCCGGGGACGCCGGGCCGCTTCGTCAGGGCGCCGGCGATGATGTTGGCGCATTGCTGCGGCTTCATCCCCGCGTCGGCATCGGGCGTGTTCAGGGTCACCATGTAGGGGCCGTCCACGCCGATCAGGCGCAGGTTGGCGTGCTCCGCGTGGGAGGGGTGGGGCTCCATCTTGACCTGCGGCAGCTCCGGGATGACCACGCGGACCCTGGGCGCGTCCACTTCCACGGAAAACTCGGCATGGGCGGCAAGGCAGGCCGCCAGCGCGGCCGCGGCGCAGAGGTGGGCTTTGAATTTCATCCTGGGGATCTCCGGGGCAAGGGGACGAAAGGGGGTGCCGCTGGCGCGGCGCACCGGAGAAAACGCAAGAAGCAGGCCAGGGGAGGAAGCCTGCGGCGAGGCGCTCAGGCTTCGCTGCGAAGCCACTTCTCCAGCCGGACCCCGGCAAGCGCCGAGCTGTACATCGCCGACCGGATCACGCGCTCGTGGTAGCCGTGCTCGTTGTAGAAGCTGCGCGCTGCCTCGTTGTCCAGGCGCGCCTCCACCCGGATGCGCCTGGAGCCCGCGGAGCGCGCCGCTGCTTCCAGCCAGTGCAGCACGGCGCTGCCGATGCCGCTGCGCTGCGCGCCGGCGCCCACCGCCAGCAACAGCAGGTGCGCATCCTCTTCGGCGTAGAACATGATGCCGAAGGCGGCGAGGCCGTCCTTGCCGTCCACCACCACCACGTTGGTGTTCGGGTCGCGGATGCTGCGGGCCACCCGCTCGGTCGTCCAGCGCCAGGGCAGGCCGTGTTCGATCAGGTCGCGCGACATCCGTGCGATGGCCGCGGCATCGGCGGCGGTGGCAAGGCGGATGGCGGCGTCGGCGATCATGGGGGGCGTCCGGCAGCGATCACGCAGTGTTGCCCGCGAGCACGGCCTCCAGCCGGTCGAGGTTCTGTTCGTTGGCGGTGTCGACGATGCGGCGCATCTTCGCCGCCGCCTCCGGACTCTCGAACTCCTGCACCCAGGACAGGTGGGTCTGGTCCCCGCGCGGCGCCAGCGTCACCGTCAGGCGATACCAGGGCTTGACGACGTGCTCGATCACGATGCGGCGGTCCGGTTCGATTTCGCGGAACACGCTCTCGTTGGCGTAGTCGGTCCCGTTGGGCCCGTGCATCACGAAGACCCAGCGGCCGCCGGGCCTGAACTCGAAGCGCTCGAAGGTGTTGCGGAAACCGCTCGGGCCCCACCAGCGCGCGAGCTTGTCCGCCTGCTCGAAGGCAGCGAACACCTCGCTCGGGCGGGCGTGCAGGAGCCGCTCGGTGGCGGCGGCGTTGGGCGGGACAGCCTCGGGCACGGGAGCAACCTGGTGCCGGATCGCGTCGGGGAACTGGTCGCGCACGAGCTCGAGCTGCAGGCCGTGCTCCAGGAAGGCCTTGCACGCAGCGAGCACGGTGGTGAAGCCGCCCTTGGCGTCGAGCGCCTGGGCGACGATCTCGTCGTCGGTGCCGCGAAAGCCCGAAGTCTCCACGGTGACCAGCGTCTGGCCGGACCCTCGCGGCTCGAAGCGCCACTCCACGGGGCGGGGCGGGTCGTCCCACTCGATGCGCAGGCGTTGGTCCTGCTCGACGGCGACGACCCGCACCTCGGTCCCCGCGCCGTACATCTCCCATTCCCAGTGCACCTGCGCGCCCGGAACCAGCGGGCCGGTGCTGCGCGTGAACCAGAACTTCGTGGTGTACGCGGGCTCGACGAATGCGCGGAAGACCTCGCTGGCGGGCCGGCGGATGAGCATCTGGGCGTGCACGGAGAGCGGAGGAGACAAGGCCATCGCCCGGGTTCCTCCTTCAGGCCTTGCCCCAGCCGGGCAGCCGGCTCGCCTGCCTCACCCACCCGGTGAACCGCGCTTCGTCGATCGGCTCGTCTTCATGGATGTCGAGATGCCGCGCCTCGGCCTGCGTGGACGCGCCGGGAGGCAGGGGCCGCAGCGATGCGCCCTGGAAGAAGGTGACCTTGACGTACTTCGTGAAGCAGTGAAAGCTGAGGAACCAACCCTGGCCTTCCACGCCATAGAAGGGCGAATTCCACTTCACCGCCTTGCGCACGCCCGGTACCGCGCGCGTGACGAGCGCGTCGAGGCGCTGGCCGACGTCCTGCTTCCAGCCGGGCATGGCCGCGATGTAGGCCTGCACCGGGGCGTCGCCGTCGCCCTTGGCGATCTGCGGATTGCCGCCGGCCAGCAGGCGCGGCCCTGGCGGCTCGGCAGTCGCCCTGTCGCGGCGCTTCGTCGTCATCACCGGAACTCCTTGCTGCGGTCGTACGCCAGCGCCTGGAGCAGGCGCGGTGCAGGGCTGCAAAGTATAGGGCGGCGCAACGGGGGCCGGGGCCCGGTGCCAACGCTTGAAGGCGGACTCCGCGTCGTACGTGACGCGCACCGTCACGCCCTGCGGCCCCGGGTGGACGCATCCGCCTTGAACGCCTCGTGGAAGGTGACGGTCCCCTGCGGGACCTCACCCTCGAACGCGAGCACGAAGAAGAACTCCTGCGGCACGCCGTCCACCACGAGGCCGGGCGCATTGCCGAAGCCGAACTTGCGGTAGTAATCGGGGTGCCCGACGAGGCAGCAGCCTCTCGCATTCATCTTCTTCAGCCGCGCCAGTCCCTCGCGCACCAGGGCCTTGCCGATCCCCTGCCGCTGGTGGTCGGGCAACACGGAAACGGGCCCGAGGCCGTACCAGCCCGGCGTGCCGTCGGAGAGGGTCACGGGAGAGAAGGCGATGTGCCCCACCACGCGGCCGTCCGCTTCCGCCACCAGCGATACGGCAAGGGCCTTGGCCGCGCGCAGGGCGGCGACGATGAACTGCTCGGTGTGGCTGCTGATTTCCAGGGTCTGGAACGCGGCGGCGGTGACCTCGGTGATCGCGTCGATGTCGGCACGGGTTTCGCTCCGGATGACAAACTCGG
>DASWUI010000287.1:0-8380 GCA_036401715.1 Ramlibacter sp.
CGACATGCACCCGGGCAACATCCAGGTGAGCGTGGCGCCCGGCACCTTCGGCCGCTACATCTCGCTGGACTTCGGCATCATCGGCACGCTCACCGAGTCCGACAAGGACTACCTGGCGCAGAACTTCGCCGCCTTCTTCCGGCGCGACTACAAGCGGGTGGCGGAGCTGCACATCGAGTCGGGCTGGGTGCCGCCGGGCACCCGGGTGGACGAACTCGAAGGCGCGGTGCGCACCGTGTGCGAACCCTATTTCGACCGGCCGCTGCGCGAGATCTCGCTGGGCATGGTGCTGATGCGCCTGTTCCAGATGTCGCGGCGCTTCAACGTGGACATCCAGCCCCAGCTGGTGCTGCTGCAGAAGACGCTGCTGAACATCGAGGGCCTGGGGCGGCAGCTGGATCCCGAGCTGGACCTGTGGAACACCGCCAAGCCCTTCCTGGAACGCTGGATGCTGGACCAGGTCGGCCCGCAGAAGCTGGTGCAGGAGCTGCGCGACCAGGCACCGCGCTACGCCAAGATCCTGCCGGAGCTGCCGCGGCTGCTGCACTCCTACCTGAGCGAGCGGCACGACGTCCTGCGGCGCGACATGCTGGAACTGCTGGGCGAGCAGCGCCGCACCAACCGCTTGCTGCAAAGCATCATCTATGGCGGCATCGGCTTCGCCCTGGGGCTGATCGTGATGCAGTTCATGGTGCGGGTGAAGCTCTTCTAGCCGCGGGTGGCCGGCCCGCCGGCACTCATTAGAATGCGCCGGAATTTGCGAGGAGGTCGGGGATGAACACGTTGATTGTCTTCGTGGCGGCGTACATCGCCGTCACCATCGCGATCGGGCTGGTCGCGGCGCGCCGGGTCCACAACTCGAAGGACTACCTGGTCGCCGGGCGCAGCCTGCCGCTGTACATGAACACGGCCACCGTGTTCGCCACCTGGTTCGGCGCCGAAACGGTGCTGTCCGTCTCCGCCACGTTCGCGGTCGACGGGCTCGGCGGCATCGCGGGCGACCCGTTCGGCGCCACCGCCTGCCTGGTGCTGGCCGCGATCTTCTTCGCCCGGGTGTTCTACCGCATGGACCTCATGACCATCGGCGACTTCTACAAGAAGCGCTACGGCAAGGGCGTGGAGGTGCTGACCTCGCTGGCGATCGCCGCCTCCTACCTGGGCTGGACCTCGGCGCAGATGACGGCGCTGGGGCTGGTGATCCACGTGCTGTCCGGCGGCGCGCTGGACCTGAACACGGCCATCATGGTCGGCGCCCTCGTGGTGCTGGTCTACACGATCTTCGGCGGCATGTGGTCGGTCGCCTTCACGGACCTGTTCCAGACGATCGTGATCCTGGTGGGCCTGACGCTGGTGGCATTCCTGGTGAGCGGGCAGGCCGGCGGCTTCGAGCGGGTGGTGGCGCAGGCCAGCGCCGACGGCAAGTTCAACTTCTTCCCGGCCTCCAGCGACGCGAAGGCCTGGTGGGCGATGGCGGGCGCCTTCTTCACCTTCGCCTTCGGCTCCATCCCGCAGCAGGACGTGTTCCAGCGCATGACCAGCGCCAGGGACGAGAAGACCGCCGTGCGCGGCACGCTGCTCGGAGGCAGCATCTACTTCGTCTTCGCCTTCGTGCCCGTGTTCATCGCGTACGCGGCGGTCGTCGCCTACCCGGAGCTGACCAAGCTGTTCGCTTCCGACGACGGCCGCGAGATCCAGCGCATCCTGCCCGACCTGGTGCTGGGCCGCATGCCCCTGTGGGCGCAGGTGATGTTCTTCGGCGCGCTGCTGTCCGCGATCCTGTCGACGGCGAGCGGCGCGCTGCTGGCGCCCACCGCCACCTTCACCGAGAACGTGATCCGGCCCTTCATGCCGCACCTGTCGGACCGGGCCTTCCTGCTGCTGCTGCGCGTCACGCTGGTGACCTTCACGCTGGCCGCGCTGCTGTTCGCGCTGAATTCCACCAGCACGATGTACGAGATGGTGCAGAACGCGTACAAGGTGACGCTGGTCGGCGCCTTCGTGCCGCTGGTGGCGGGCGTGTACTGGAAGCGCGCCAGCACCCAGGGCGCGCTGGCGGCGTCCATCGGCGGCCTGCTGGTGTGGCTGGGCGCGGAGGCCACCGCCGCGGATGCGATGATCCCGCCGCAGCTGATCGGCCTGGCCGCCTCGGCGGTCCTGATGGTCCTGGGCTCGCTGGCGCCGCAGGTGATCGCCCGCGCGGGGCACCCGGTGCCGCACCACGTGCAGCACCCTTCGCATACGCACCACGCCGCCGGCTGAGGCCGGGTGAGGCCGGGGCCGCGCCCCGGTCCGCGCCCGCGGATTCCCCGGCGGCGCGGCGCGGCGCCGGGCGACTCGACCCCGCCGGGGTTGAGTTCCGGGGTGCCGCCTATAATTGAGGGCTTTGCATCCCACGACCTGACCAGCCATGCCCATCTACGCCTACAAATGCGGGTCCTGTGGCCATGCCAAGGACGTCCTGCAGAAAGTGTCGGATGCCCCGCTGACGGTCTGCCCGTCCTGCGGCGCGGGGTCCTTCGCCAAGCAGATCACCGCCGCCGGTTTCCAGCTCAAGGGTTCCGGCTGGTACGCGACCGACTTCAAGGGCGGCAGCACCGCGGCGGCGGACAAGCCCGCCGACAAGCCGGCCGAGGGCGGGAAGGCCGACACCACGCCGGCGCCGACCAAGACCGACACGCCCAGCGCGTCCGCCGGCGGCTGCGGCGCCTCCTGCGCCTGCCACTGAGACCTTCATGCACGCCCTGCGCAAATGGCTTCTGGCGGGGCTGCTCGTCATCGTTCCGGTGGCCATCACGGTGGCCGTGCTGCGCTGGATCATCGAGACCCTCGACCAGACGCTGCTGATCCTGCCGCAGGCCTGGCACCCCGACCGGGTGTTCGGCATCCACATCCCCGGCTTCGGCGTGCTGCTCACGCTGGCCATCCTGCTGATCGTCGGCGCCACCGCCAGCAACTTCATCGGCAAGAAGCTGGTGCACTTCGGCGACCGCGTGGTCACGCGCATCCCGGTGGTGCGCTCCATCTACTCCAGCGTCAAGCAGGTCTCCGACACCCTGTTTTCCGAGAGCGGGAACGCCTTCCGCACCGCGGTGCTGGTGCAGTGGCCGCGCAACGACGTCTGGACCATCGCCTTCGTCACCGGCACGCCCGGAGGGGACGTGACGACCTACCTGCGGGGCGAGGAATACGTCAGCGTCTACGTGCCGACCACGCCCAACCCCACCGGCGGCTATTTCGTGATGCTGCGCAAGAGCGACTGCATCGAACTGAAGATGAGCGTCGACGACGCCCTCAAGTACGTCGTCTCCATGGGCGTCGTCTCGCCCCAGAAGACGATCGCGCGCGACTGAGGCGGCGCGCGCTTTCCCCAAGGTATTTCCCATGCAACAAATGCGTACCACCTATTGCGGTCTGGTGACCGAGGCCCTGATGGGGCAGACCGTGAGCCTGTGCGGCTGGGTGAATCGCCGCCGCGACCACGGCGGGGTGATCTTCGTCGACCTGCGCGACCGCGAAGGCTACGTGCAGGTGGTGTGCGACCCCGACCGGCCGGAGATGTTCAAGGCCGCCGAAGGCCTGCGCAACGAGTTCTGCATCCAGGTCAAGGGCGTGGTGCGCGCGCGCCCTCAGGGCACCGTCAACGAGAACATCAAGAGCGGGAAGATCGAGGTGCTGTGCCACGAGTTGACCGTGCTGAACCCCTCGGTCACGCCGCCCTTCCAGCTCGACGACGAGAACCTGTCGGAGACGACGCGCCTGATGCACCGCGTGCTGGACCTGCGCCGGCCGTACATGCAGAACAACCTGATGCTGCGCTACCGGGTGACCATGGAAGTGCGCAAGTTCATGGACGCCAACGGATTCATCGACATCGAGACGCCGATGCTCACCAAGTCCACGCCCGAAGGCGCGCGCGACTACCTGGTGCCCTCGCGCGTGCACGACGGCATGTTCTTCGCGCTGCCGCAGTCGCCGCAGCTGTTCAAGCAGCTGCTGATGGTGTCCGGCTTCGACCGCTACTACCAGATCACCAAGTGCTTCCGCGACGAGGACCTGCGCGCCGACCGCCAGCCCGAGTTCACCCAGATCGACGTGGAGACCTCCTTCATGAAGGAGGAGGAGATCCGCGAGATGTTCGAGGGCATGATCCGCAGCACCTTCCAGAACGTGCTGGGCATCGACATTGGCGCCTTCCCCGTGATGAAGCACGCCGACGCGATGCGCCTGTATGGCTCGGACAAGCCGGACCTGCGCGTGCAGCTGGAGTTCACCGAGCTCACCGACGTCATGAAGGACGTCGACTTCAAGGTGTTCTCCGGACCGGCCAACGCCGAGGACGGCCGCGTGGTCGGCCTGCGCGTGCCGGGCGGCAGCGAGATGAGCCGCGGCGAGATCGACGGCTACACCGAGTTCGTCAAGATCTACGGGGCCAAGGGCCTGGCCTGGGTCAAGGTCAACGACGTGGCCGCCGGCCGCGAAGGCCTGCAGTCGCCCATCGTGAAGAACCTGCACGACCGCGCGATCGCCGAGATCCTCAAGCGCACCGGCGCGCAGAACGGCGACCTGGTGTTCTTCGGCGCGGACAAGGCCAAGGTGGTCAACGACGCCATCGGCGCGCTGCGCGTGAAGGTGGGCCATTCCGAGTTCGGCAAGGCCAAGGGCCTGCTGTCGGGGCAATGGCGGCCGCTGTGGGTGGTGGACTTCCCGATGTTCGAGTTCGACGAGGACGCCCAGCGCTGGAACGCGGTGCACCACCCGTTCACCTCGCCGAAGGACGGCCACGAGGACTGGCTGGAGACCGACCCGGGCCGCTGCCTGGCCAAGGCCTACGATGCGGTGCTCAACGGCATCGAGCTCGGGGGCGGCTCCGTGCGTATCCACCGCGAGGACGTGCAGAGCAAGGTGTTCCGCGCCCTGAAGATCGGAGAGGACGAAGCCAAGGCCAAGTTCGGCTTCCTGCTGGACGCGCTGCAGTACGGCGCCCCGCCGCACGGCGGCATCGCCATCGGCCTGGACCGATTCGTGATGCTCATGACCGGCGCCGAATCCCTGCGCGACGTCATCGCCTTCCCGAAGACGCAGCGTGCCCAGGACCTGCTGACGCAGGCGCCCGGTCCGGTGGACGAGAAGCAGCTGCGCGAACTGCACATCCGCCTGCGCAATCCGCAGTCGGCCTGAGGCAGGCGGCGGCCCGCCTGGCGCGACCGCCATGTCATGGCGGGCCCGACCCGCCATCCATCGCCGTGCGGCACCACGCCACCATGGATCCGGGTCGAGCCCGGGATGACATGTGTGTGGCTTTTCTCCCTCCCCCTCTGGGGGAGGGCCGGGGTGGGGGCAGCAGCGGCCCGCCCGGTCCGCGAAAATGCACAATGGCACCCGATGTCCAGGCCGTTCAAGATCCCGCTGTCCGTGCTGGTCGTGATCCACACGCCGGCGCTGGACGTGCTGCTGATCAACCGCACCGATTCGCCGGGCACCTGGCAGTCGGTCACCGGGTCGAAGGACCGCGATGACGAAAGCTTCGAGGAAACGGCCATCCGCGAGGTGAAGGAAGAGACCGGCATCGACGCCGCCATCGGCACGCTCACCGACTGGAACCTCGAGAACGTCTACGACATCTACCCGCGCTACCTGCACCGCTACGCGCCGGGGGTCACGCGCAACCGCGAGCACGTCTTCGGCCTGCGCGTGCCGGCCGGAACGCCCGTCACGCTGAACCCGCGCGAGCACACCGCTTACCAATGGTTGCCCTGGCGCAAGGCCGCGGACACCTGCTTCTCGCCTTCCAATGCGGAAGCGATCCTGATGCTGCCAGAATTCACCGCATGAGCGTCTTGCGCATCGCGACCTACAACATCCACAAGGGCGTGCAGGGCCTGGGCCCCGCGCGGCGGCTCGAGATCCACAACCTCGGGCACGCCGTGGAGCAGCTGGACGCCGACGTCGTCTGCCTGCAGGAAGTCCGCAAGCTCCACCGCCGCGAGGAGCGCTACTTCACCCGCTGGCCGGAGCTGCCCCAGGCGGAGTTCCTCTGCCCCGAGGGCTACTTCGCGGTCTACCAGACCAACGCGCGGACCAAGCACGGCGAGCACGGCAACGCGCTGCTTTCGCGCTGGCCCGTCGTGTCGCACGGCCACGAGGACATGTCGGACCACCGCTTCGAGCAGCGCGGGCTGCTGCACGTGGAGCTGCAGGTCAAGCGGCGCAAGGTGCACGTGATCGTGCTGCACCTGGGGCTGGTGGCGGGCAGCCGGGTGCGGCAGGTGGAGCAGATGGTCCGCTTCATCGAGCGCGAGATCCCCCGCACCGCGCCGGTGGTGGTGGCCGGCGACTTCAACGACTGGGGCGGCAAGCTGCGGTCCACCATGAACAGCCACGGCTTCCAGGACTTCGTGGCCGAGCGGGCGCTGACCTATCCCTCCAGGCTGCCGATCACGCAGCTGGACTACGTCTACGCCCGCGGCCTCAAGCCCGTGGGCATGGAGATTCCCCGCGGACGCATCTGGTGGCGCATGTCCGACCACCTGCCGCTGATCGCGGAGTTCAAGGTGTAGCGCAGCCCATGCCGCACGCCGTTCCGCCCCTGCGCGCCGGTCACCACCTGCAGTTGCTGGAGGGCAGCAGGGCGTTCTTCCCCGCGCTCATCGCGGCGATCGACGCATCGGTGCGCGAGGTGCTGGTCGAGACCTACATCTTCGATTTCACCGGCAGCGGGGCCGAGGTGGCCTATGCGCTGGAGCGCGCCGCGCGCCGCGGCGTGCTGGTGCGGCTGGTGATCGACGGTTTCGGCACCCCCGAGCTGCCGCCGTTCTGGCAGATGCGCTTCGACGAGTCGCGCGTGCAGTGGGCCCTCTACTCGCGCACCGGCGCCTTCGGCCTGCTGTGGCCGGGGCAGTGGCGGCGGCTGCACCGCAAGCTGTGCGTGGTGGACGAGACGGTGGGCTTCTGCGGCGGCATCAACGTCCTGGACGATTTCCACGACCCGAACCACGGCCCGCTGGTCTCGCCCCGGCTGGACTTCGCCATCCGGGTCGAGGGGCCGCTGGTGCAGCAGATGCGCGCGACCATGCAGCGGCAGTGGTCCCGCATCGAGGCGGTCGGCCAGCTCAGGCGCGCCCAGTGGAGCGGCGCGTTCGAGCGCTGGCGCGCCGCCCGGGTACACGCGCCGCCGCCGCCGGCCGCGCCCCGGCAGGGGGACAGCAACGTGCGCGCCGCGCTGCTGCTGCGCGACAACCTGCGCAACCGCGCCGCGATCGAACGCTCCTACCTGCGCGCGATCGGCCGCGCCCGCGAGGAGATCATCATCGCCAACGCCTACTTCGTGCCGGGCGGGCGCATGCGGCGGGCCCTGGTCAACGCGGCCCGCCGGGGCGTGGCCGTGCACCTGCTGATCCAGGGGCGCTACGAATACTTCATGCAGTACTACGCGTCGCGCCCGGTGTTCGGCGCGCTGCTGCGCGCGGGCGCCCACATCCACGAGTACGCGCCGAGCTTCCTGCACGCCAAGGTGGCGGTGATCGACGGCCACTGGGCCACCGTGGGCTCCTCCAACCTCGATCCGCTGAGCCTGCTGCTCGCGCGCGAGGCCAACGTGGTGGTGGACGACCAGCGCTTCGCCCGGCGCCTGCGCGAGCGCCTGCTGCACGCCATGGTGCACGAGGGCAGGCGCATGGACCCGGCCGCCTACGAGAAGCGGCCGCCGCTGCAGCGGGTGAAGGAGCGGCTCGCCCTGGTCGTGATGCGGGTGCTGCTGATCATCCAGGGCAAGAAGTACCTGTGAGCGACCTCGTCGTGCAGCGCCCCGAGGGCCTGTACTGCCCGCAGGGGGACTTCTACATCGATCCCTGGCGGCCGGTGCCGCGCGCGGTGATCACCCACGCGCACTCCGACCATGCGCGCCACGGCAACGGCCACTATCTCGCGGCCGCGCCGGCCGAAGGCGTGCTGCGCGTGCGGCTGGGCGACATCGCCCTGCAGGCGGTCGCCTATGGCGAGAAGGTGCGGCACCACGGGGTGACCGTGTCGCTGCACCCGGCCGGCCACGTGCTCGGCTCCGCCCAGGTCCGCCTGGAGCATGGCGGCCAGGTCTGGGTCGCCAGCGGCGACTACAAGGTCGCGCCCGATCCGACCTGCGCCGACTGCGAGCCGGTGCGCTGCGACGTGTTCATCACCGAGTCCACCTTCGGGCTGCCGATCTATCGCTGGTGCCCCGACGCGGAGGTGTTCGCGGATATCAACGCCTGGTGGGCGCGCAATGCGAGCCACGCCCGCGCCAGCGTCCTTTGCTGCTACAGCTTCGGCAAGGCGCAGCGCGTGCTCAGCGGCGTGGACCCCTCCATCGGTCCGATCATCGTGCACGGCGCGGTCAAGCCGCTGA
>DASWUI010000288.1:0-6827 GCA_036401715.1 Ramlibacter sp.
GTCTGGCCGCACTGGCTGGTGCCGCCGCCGCGCGGCACGATGGGCACCTTCAGGTCGCGGCAGATGTCCAGCGCGATGCGCGCGTCCTCGGCCGATTTCGGCACGAACACGCCGACGGGGATCACCTGGTAGATGGAGGCGTCGGTGGCGTAGCGGCCGCGGTCGGCGGCGGAGAACAGGACCTCCCCCTGCGTCTCGGCGGCCAGCCGCTGCGCCAGGCGTCCGGCGACTTCGTTGCTCGCCCGCGAGACGCTGTCGTAGGCGGCGCCCGCCGCTTCGCGCGTGACTTCCAGGGGGAGGGGAGCGTTCACGAGGCCTCCTTGCGGCGCGCCTCGCGCATCTGTTCCAGGACCACTTCGCGCTTGTTGCGCAGGTGGGCGAGCAGCACGTCGCGCATCGCCGCGCCGTCGTGGGCCGCCAGGGCTTCGATCATCTTTTCGTGTTCCTTGACGGCGCGCTTCCATTTCTCGCCGTCCTGGTTGGAGCGGAAACGCAGCGCCTGCAGGCGCGCGTTGACCTGCTGGTAGACCTGCGCCAGCACCGGGTTCTTGGCCGCGGCGCTGATCGCCGTGTGGATCCGCGAGTTGAGCGTGTAGTAGGCGGACAGGTCGCGCCGGGTGTAGGCGGCCATCATCTCGAAGTGCATGGCCTGGATCTCGGCGAGTTCCTGCGGCGTGATGCGCTGCGCGGCCAGTTCGCCCGACTGCGCCTCCAGGCCGGCCATCACCTCGAAGGTGTCCAGGATGTCCTGCTCGGTGAGCGAGACCGCGACGGCGCCGCGATTGGGCAGCAGTTCGACCAGCCCCTCGGCGGCCAGCATCTTGATCGCCTCGCGCAAGGGCGTGCGCGACACGTTCAGCAGCTCCGACAGCTCGCGCTCGTTGAGCTTGGCGCCGGGCGCGATACGCCCTTCCACCAGCATCTGGCGCAGCCGCTGGGCGACCTGCTCGTGCAGGGCCGCGCGGGGGATGGGAATGACGTCAGCCGACATGGTTTCAGATTTTGTATGCAAAAAGGCAAAGCTGCAATGTCCTTTTCCTGGTGATAGGGTATTGACAAGCGAATTTTGTATGCAAAAAATGGCGACTCCTTCAACGAGAGAACCCATGGTCACGCTCGACTTCCACCCCACCGGCCGCCATTTCCTCCAGATCCCGGGCCCGTCCCCGGTGCCGGACCGCATCCTGCGGGCGATGAGCCTGCCGACCATCGACCACCGCGGGCCGGAGTTCGGCGCGCTGGGCCTGCGGGTGCTCAAGGGAATCCAGCAGATCTTCCAGACCAGGCACCCGGTCGTGATCTACCCGGCCTCGGGCACCGGTGCCTGGGAAGCGGCACTGTCCAACACGATGAGCCCGGGCGACCACGTGCTGATGTACGAGACCGGCCACTTCGCCACCCTGTGGCAGAAGATGGCCACGCGCCTGGGCCTGAAGACCGAGTTCCTCGGGCTGCCCGGCGTCGAAGGCTGGCGCAAGGGCGTGCAGGCCCACCTGATCGAGGAGCGCCTGAAGGCCGACAAGGGGCACGGCATCAAGGCCGTCTGCGTGGTGCACAACGAGACCTCCACCGGCGCCACCAGCGACATCCTGGCGGTGCGCCGCGCGATCGACGCCGCGAAGCATCCCGCGCTGCTGCTGGTCGACAGCATCTCCGGCCTGGCCTCGGCCGAGTACAGGCACGACGAGTGGGGGGTGGACGTCACGGTGTCCGGCTCGCAGAAGGGCCTGATGCTGCCCCCGGGCATCAGCTTCAACGCCCTGTCGCCCAAGGCGATCGAGGCGAGCAAGTCCGCGAAGCTGCCCAAGTCCTTCTGGGCCTGGGACGAGATCGTGGAGATGAACAGGACCGGCTACTGGCCCTACACGCCCAACACCAACCTCCTGTACGGGCTGGCCGAGGCCTGCGACATGCTGCTGGACCCGCACTTCGGCGGCCTGCAGGGCGTGTTCGCGCGCCACCAGCGCTGGGCCGAAGGCGTGCGCGGCGCGGTCAGGGCCTGGGGCCTGGAAGTGCAGTGCAACGAGGCGGCGAGCCAGTCGCCCGTGCTGACCGGCGTGATCATGCCCGAGGGCGTGGACGCCGACGCCGTGCGCAAGCTGATCTACGAACGCTTCGACCTGTCGCTCGGCACCGGCCTGGGCAAGGTCAAGGGGCGCATGTTCCGCATCGGCCACCTCGGCGACTGCAACGACCTCACGCTCATGGCCGCGCTCTCCGGCTGCGAGATGGGCCTGAAGCTGTCCGGCGTGAAGCTGGCCGGCTCGGGAGTGGCCGCGGCCATGGATTACTTCGCCGGGCATCCGGCACCCGTCGCCCTGCAAAAGGCGGCATAAGCAGTCCGGGCTCCGCAGGGAGCCCTTTTTTTTCACAAGTCCAAGGAGACAAGAGAGTGCAACGCAGAACCTTCGTGACCGGCGTCGCCGCGTCCATCGCGCTGCCCATGGCGCGCGCGCAGCAGCTGCCCGGCGGGCCCGTGCGCATCATCGTCGGCTTCGCCCCGGGCGGCGGCACGGACATCCTGGCGCGCGTCATCGGCCAGAAGCTCGGCGAGATGTGGAAGACGCAGGTCATCGTGGAGAACAAGGCGGGGGCCTCGGGCACCATCGCCGCCGACTACGTGGCCAAGCAGCCGGGCGACGGCACGGTGCTGCACATGGCGCACATCAACAGCCATGCGATCGTGCCGAACCTGCAGAAGCTCAATTACGACGCGGAGAAGGACTTCCAGCCGGTGGCCATGGTGGGCGTGACGCCCAACCTGCTGATCTGCGGCCAGATGCAGCCGGCCAAGACCGTCAAGGACCTGGTGGCGCTGTGCAAGGCCAACCCCGGCAAGATCAGCTTCGGCTCCGCCGGTCCGGGTTCGGCCCAGCACCTGGCGCTGGAGATGTTCATGCTGCAGGCCGGCGTGAAGGCGATCCACGTGCCGTACAAGGGTTCCGGCCCGATGCTCACCGACCTGATCGGCGGGCAGGTGCAGTACAGCTTCGACACCATGACGGCCGCCACGCCGCACGTGAAGAACGGCAAGGCGGCCGCGATGGCGCAGACGCGCCTCAAGCGCGCCTCCGGCCATCCCAACGTGCCGACGATGGCCGAGTCCGGCTTCCCCGGCTTCGAAGCGACCACCTGGTACGGCCTGGTCGGACCGGGCAGGATGTCGCCGGCGCTGGCCAGGCGCATGAACGAGGACGTCAACAAGGCGCTCGCCATGCCCGACGTGATCGAGAAGCTCGAGGCTTCGGGTGCCGAGGACGGCGGCGGCTCCACCGAGAAGATGCGCGAGTTCATGCACGTGGAACTGGCCAAGTGGGCCAGGGTGATCAAGGAAGCCAACGTCAAGGTCGATGCTTAAGGATTAGCGGGCCCGCGCGGCGGCGGCGTTGTCGGGGGCAGACCTCATTGACACCGCCCGCCGCGCGTTGCCGAATGCGGGCCGGACCCACTCACCATCCGGAGACAAAGCATGAAGGCATTCCTTTCCACCCTGTGCGTCGCCGCCGCGGCGCTCGCCGCCGGCGGCCCGGCGCGGGCCCAGGTCGAACTCAAGCTGGGGCACGTGGGCGAGCCGGGCTCGATCTTCCAGATCAGCGCCGACGAGTACGCCAGGCGCGTGAACCAGAAGCTCGCCGGCAAGGTGAAGGTCGTCACCTATGGCTCCAGCCAGCTGGGGGGCGACAAGGAGCTGATCCAGAAGCTGAAGCTGGGCACGGTCGACATGGCCGTGCCTTCGACCGTGATGACCTCCGAGGTGGACCTGTACGGCATCTTCGAGCTGCCGTACATGGTCAAGGACCGCGAGCACATGAAGCGCATCGAGAAGGAGATCTTCTGGCCGGCGCTGGAGCCCGCGACCGAGAAGAAGGGCCTGAAGGTGCTGGCGCTGTGGGAGAACGGCTACCGCCACATCACCAACAACAAGCGCCCGGTGAAGGTGCCCGACGACCTCAAGGGCTTCAAGCTGCGCGTGCCGGAAGGCAAGTGGCGCGTCAAGATGTTCCAGGAGTACGGCGCCAACCCGAGCCCGATGAAGTTCTCCGAGCTGTTCACGGCGCTGCAGACCGGCGTGATGGACGGGCAGGAGAACCCGTTCACGCAGATCTGGTCGGCCAAGCTGCAGGAAGTGCAGAAGTACCTGTCGCTGTCCGGCCACGTGTACACCCCGGCCTACCTGCTGGTGGGCAAGACCAAGTACGAGAAGCTGCCGGCCGACGTGCGCAAGGTGCTGGAGGACACGGCCAAGGAAACCCAGGCCTTCGTGTACCAGACCGCGCAGCAGCAGGAGGGTGAACTGCTGCAGAAGCTCAAGGCTTCCGGCATGCAGGTCAACGAGGTCGACAAGGACGCATTCATCAAGGCCAGCAAGGCCATCTACGACGACTTCGCCAGGGAAGTGCCCGCGGCCAGGCCCCTGATCGACAAGGCCGTGGCGCTGGGCAAGTAAGGACCTCCACCCGATGCACAAGACCGACACCGGAACCGGCGCCACCGCCATGCAGCGCTTTCGCCACCACTACGGGCTGCTGCTCGAATGGGTGGTCATGTTCCTGATGGTGGCGCTGGCGGTGGAGGTCACGCTCGGCGTGGTGTTCCGCGCCGCCGGCAGCTCCCTCGTCTGGTACGACGAGGTCGCCTCCGTGATGCTGGCCTGGCTGACCTTCTACGGCTCGGCGCTGGCCTCGGTCAAGCGCGCGCACATCGGCTGCCCCGAAGTGGTGGAGCAGATGCCCGGCGGCGTGCGCCGGGCACTGGCGATCGTCGTGCAGCTGCTGGTGATCGGCTTCTTCGCGCTGCTGTGCTGGGTGGGGCTGCAGATCATGCCCATCCTCACGGGCGAGGCCCTGGTCAGCCTTCCCTGGGTGCCGATGAACTTCGTGCAGTCGGTGATCCCCGTTTCCTCGGCGCTGATCGTCGTGGCGGAGGCCACGCACCTCGTCGACCTGTTCCACGCGCGCCCGCGGGCCGCCGCGGCGACGGCCCTGGCCGACGGCCTGCACTAGGAGGACGCGATGGGAACGATGGCGACCCTGTTCGGGGCCGTGCTGGGCCTCGTGCTGATCAACGTGCCGATCGCGGTGTCCCTGGGTATCGTCGCGGTGGCGGCCATGCTCTGGACGCACGGCGCTTCCTCGCTGCCGAACATGCCGGTGGTGATCTACAACGGCGCGACGAACTTCCCGCTGCTGGCCATCCCGCTGTTCATCCTGGCCGGCGCGATCATGAACGCCTCGGGCATCTCCAGCCGCCTGATCGCGTTCGCCTCCGCCCTGTTCGGGTGGGTGCGCGGCGGCCTGGCCCACGTGTCGATCGGCGCCTCGCTGTTCTTCGCCGAGATCTCCGGCTCGGCGGTGGCCGACGTCGCGGCGCTCGGCTCGCTGCTGATCCCCGGGATGAAGGCCAGGGGCTACCCCGCGCCGTATGCCGCCGCCGCGATGTCCTCGGCGGCGACGCTGGCGGTGATCATCCCGCCATCCATCCCCATGATCCTGTACGCGGTGATGTCGGAGAGCTCGGTGGTGCAGCTGTTCGTGGCGGGCATCGTGCCCGGCCTGATCGGCGCGGCCGGCCTGATGGGCACCGCGAGCTTCCTGGCGCGCCGCTACAACCTTCCGCGCGAGGACCGCTTTTCGTGGGAGCGGGTGCGCAAGACGGCGCGCGAGGCGCTGTGGGCCTTCATGCTGCCCATCATCATCCTCGGCGGCATCTTCGGCGGCGTGGTCACCGCGACCGAAGGGGCCGCGCTGGCGGTGGTGGCGGCGCTGTTCGTCGGCCTGTTCATCTACCGCGAACTCGACCTCGCGCACCTGCGCGCCGCCGTGATGGAAGGCGGGGTGCAGACCGCCGTGGTGATGCTGCTGGTGGCCACCAGCGCGCTGCTGGGCACCTACCTCACCGAAGTGCAGGCGCCGCAGGCCCTGGCCAAGGCGGTGTCCGACTTCACCAGCAACAAGTGGGCGATCCTGGCGCTGCTGAACCTGCTGTTCCTCTTCCTCGGCATGTTCCTGCACTCGGCCGCGGCCATCATCCTGGTGGTGCCCATCGTCATGCCGCTGGTGCGCGCCGCCGGCATCGACCCGGTGCACTTCGGGCTGATCGTCACCATCAACCTGGGCATCGGCCAGCAGACGCCGCCGGTGGCCAGCGTGCTGATGGTGGCCAGTTCCATCGCCAAGGCTTCCGTCTGGGAGGTCTCGCGGGTGAACATCTGGTTCATCGGCACGCTGCTGGCGGTGCTCATGATGGTCACCTACGTCCCGGTGACCGGCCTCGGGCTGGTCGAACTCTTCTACCGTTGAAGGACTCCCCTTGCAGGAAACAGTGAACAGCGAAGGCGCGGTGCACCTGGCCGTCGAAGGCGGCATCGCGTCCGTCACCTTCGACCGGCCGCAGGCGCGCAATGCGATGACCTGGGCGATGTACGAGCAGCTGCGCGCGCACTGCGAGCGGCTGCGCGAGGACCGCTCGGTGCGCGTGGTGCGCTTCCAGGGCGCCGGCGGCGAGGCCTTCGTCGCCGGCACCGACATCGCGCAGTTCCAGGACTTCAATGGCGAGCGCGGCGTCCAGTACGAAACGCAGATCGACGCCACCATGCAGCTGCTGGCCGGCCTGCCCATGCCCACCGTGGCGGTGGTGCAGGGCTGGTGCATCGGCGGCGGCCTGGCGATCGCCAGCACCTGCGACTTCCGCATCGCCACGCCGGGCAGCAAGTTCGGCGTGCCGATCGCGCGCACGCTGGGCAACTGCCTGTCGATGAAGAACTATGCGCGCTACATGGACCTCATCGGCCCGTCGCTGCTCCTCGAGATCATCATGACCGCGCGGCT
>DASWUI010000289.1:0-3809 GCA_036401715.1 Ramlibacter sp.
AGAAGATGTCCTTGCCGACGCGGTCGCCCAGCATTTCCTGGACGTGGCGCAGCCGCGCCGTCTCCATCGAGCAGGCGGCGGAGCAGCCGGTGAAGATGAAGTTGATGGCGACGACCTTGCCCTTGATCAGGTCGTCGAAGAAGCGCACCTGCTTGCCGTCCTGGTTGGTCAGCAGGACGTTGGGGAAGTAGTTGGCACCCCAGGCGCCGCCGCCGCTGCTGGCCGCCGCGCGGGCGGCGGGGACCGCGAGGAGGGCGGCGACCGAGACGAGGAGGGCGGTGAGGGCAGGGATGAAATGCATGATGGGGTCTTCCGTACGGTGCTTGCTGGAAACAGGACGGGGCTTCGTGGGCCCCGTCCTTGTCAGCGCCTGCGCATCAGGCGGTCAGCGTCCGGCGATCAGTCGGTGATGCCGGTGCCGGCGCCCGTCCGGAAGGTCGGGATGCCGACGGAGGGCTCGTAGTGCACGCCTTCCCAGGTCGGGATCGGCGTGGGCATCACGGCCACCTGGCCCGGGAATTCCAGGTCCCAGCGCAGCAGCATGGAGTTGTCCTCGTGCTGGGTGTTGTGGCAGTGCTCGACGAAGGTGCCGGCGAACTCGCGGAACTTCACGGCGACCGACATCTCGCGTGCGCTGTCCACTTCCGGCCCGATGCGGAAGACGTCCTTGCGCGCCCACTTCTCCCACTCCGGCGGCTTGCGGCCGTCCTTGAGGACGATGATCGCTTCCTCGAAGTGGATGTGGATCGGGTGGCTCCAGCCGCCGCCGGTCTTCATGGTCCAGACCTCGGGCTTGGTGTTCAGGCTGAAGCCTGCGGCACTCGGCCCGGTTTCCAGTTGCGGCGCGGCGCTGATGCGGCGCGGGTCGGCGTTGAAGGAGTCGCCGCCGTCGACCTTGACCGTCCAGGGCAGCCCGTCCAGCCCGCTCGAGCGGCCCCACTCGAAGTCGCGGCGCTTGGCGTTGTTCAGCGACGCCATGTGGGTCGAGTTGTCGACGTTCAGCCAGAGCGGGATCATCTTCTTGCCGGCCGGCTTGCCGGCGCCCGCGGGCTCGTACTCGGCGGGGTTCATGCTCTGGTCGGTGCCGTTGTAGGCTTGCACCCGCAGCTCCATGAACTTGCCCACGGTCGGGTCGCCGTTGGTCCACTGGCTGCCGTCGGCCGACAGCTGCGCCTTGTACGCGCCGGACAGCACGTTGGCCAGCGGGATCGGCTCCTTCGCGCCGATGCCCGTGTCATGGTGCATCAGGTTCACGAAGTACAGCTTGTCGCCGGGCTGGATGCCGTGCCTGGCGAAGTCGACGATGATGTCGTAGCGTTCGGCGATCGCCTGGGTCGGCAGGATCGCGTTGTGGTCCTGCAGGTTGCCGTCGCGGTCCAGGTCGCGCGTGCCGTCGAAGGGAACGGCGTGCTCCATGATGTTGCCGTCGTTGGCGACCATGTGGAAGGGCACGCGGCTGTACGACACGCCGGAGCCGGCCGGGCCGGGCATCTGGCCGCCGGTGCCCTGCACTTCACGCACCAGGGCAATGGTGAAGTAGCGCGACACGGAGCCGTTCAGGATGCGGAAGCGGTAGCGGCGGGCGCGCACGTCCAGGTAGGGGGCGTACTGCCAGTTCACCGTCATCACGTCACCGAGGAAGCCGTCGTTGTTGAACGGGTTGAACCACAGCTGGCCCTCGCGGTCCCAGGCCTTGTCCGCCACCACCAGGTTCACGTCGTAGTCGCGGTTGCCCCAGGGCAGCGCCGTGCCGGAGGGCAGCCGCAGGTTGACGCCGTCGTTGACGGCCTCGTTGCCGCGGTCCAGCGCGCTGTAGTAGTTCATCATCGCGGCGTTGCCCTTGTAGACGTTC
Organism: Ramlibacter sp.; assembly: GCA_036401715.1. Classification (GTDB taxonomy): domain Bacteria; phylum Pseudomonadota; class Gammaproteobacteria; order Burkholderiales; family Burkholderiaceae_C; genus Ramlibacter. The sequence continues at coordinate 1,853 of DASWUI010000289.1, forward strand.
TGCGCCGTGAAGTCGAGCATGTGGTCGTGGAACCAGTGCGTGCTCACGGTCTCGCGGAAGTCGCCGCGGATCCGGATGGTGCCGTTGTTGCAGGTCTTCGGGCCCGGGTTGGCATCGTTGACGAACACCACCTCGCCGGGTTCGCAGGGCAGGGCCGCGCGCGGGTCGGTGGCGCTGGTGTTGATGCTGTCGTAGCCGGCCAGCTGCAGCGGCCAGCGGTAGTCGTAGAACTGGCCCGGGAAGTAGCAGGCGTTGGCGAAGCCGTCGCTTTCCGCCGGGTTGTGGCCGTTGTGCTCGTGCGTCGAGATCGTGTGCAGGCCGAACCCGCGGTTGGCGGCGGGGTCGATCGGCAGCGCGTTGTAGTGCCGCATGAGCGTGGGCAGGCCGTGGCGCACCATCAGCAGCTTGGGCGGCAGCGTGCCGTCGAAGGTCCAGAGCGACTTGTGGTCCTGCACCGGCATGTTCGGGTGGATCTTGATCTGGATGCCCGTGGTCGTGCCGTCGAAGCCGGGCAGCCCGGTGGTGTTGTGGTACAGGCCACCGGGGCCGAACTCGCCGAGCTGGTACTTGTGGCGCTGCATCTGGTCGCGGATGCCGCCGTTCGGGCGGGCGCCGGCCTGCGCCGTCTTGAACACCTGCTGCGGGTAGAACTCGTTCCAGCGCTGGTGCGCCCAGCCGCGGCCCGGCGGACGGCCTTCGCCGGGCGCCGTGGCCAGGAAGCGGCCGAGGAAGCCTTCGACATCACCCTTCCACGGGTTCTCGATCAGCGTGTTGGAGAACTCCTGCGGGAAGGGGGCGACGCCGCTCTGCCTGAGGAAGGCGTCCAGCGCGGTCGTCTCGGGCCCGCTCCAGGCCACGTTGTTCGGGTCCTGGTAGGGAGCCGGGCCCGTGCTCGGCCGCGGGAACCCGATGGTCGGCGCGGGCGCGTTGGGGTCCAGCTTCTCGACGCCGAACTCCTCGAACATCAGCATCTTCTGCGTGAAGGGCTGGGCCCCGAACATCGGGCTGGGCAGGCCGTTGGTGGGGTAGTTGAACGAGGTCTGCGCGCTGGGCTGGAGGACGTTGTTCTCGGTGACCGTGCCCTCGTCGCCGTGGGCGCCGCCGGGCAGTTCCAGCGCGCCCTCGAAGGCGTGCGGCAGGTTCTCCAGGTTCTGCGAGGCTTCCCTGGCATCGGCCGGCTGCTGCGTGTGGGCCGACGGGTCGCCCGCCGGCGGGGGGCCGAAGAAGTCGAGGGTCTGGGCATTGCTCGCATTGAGCGTCACCGAGGCCAGGCAGGCAGCGAAGGTGGCAGTCAACACGAACCATGGCGTGCCGGCCCTCGGGCGTGGCCGGCGCTTGGCGGTCGTCTCTTGCATGCGTTCTACTCCTCAAAAGGGGCGGGTGGGTTCGGGTGCGCTGCCGTCGCAGCACGCGGGGATCACCGCCGGGGGTTCTGCAGCAAGCGTGCCAAGCTGTTCTTTCGCGGGAGTTCTCCTCTGGGGATGCCGTCCTCCGCGCGCGTGCATTGCCCGTGCGCCCGGTGGGGGAAACGGGTGGGGGTTGGGGGTGGAGTCCCCAGGATTGGGGAAAAGCGGCAGCCCCGCCGCTGCTACTGCGCCACGAGGTGGCGGCGCAGGAAGGCGAGCACTTTCGTTTCGTCGTAGTCCCTGCCGGACTCGAGTTCGCCCGAGGATTGCGATGCAAGGACGTTCCCGCCGGCGTCCAGCACGTAGAAGTGCGGATAGCCCTTCGCCCTGGGCCACTGCGACAGCACGGCCTCGTTGCGATTGCGCGGCGAGTAGTTGACCTTCACCGGGACGTAGTGGTCCTGCATCGCCTTCCGCACCGCCGGGTGCGCTGCGACGAAGCGGTCGAAGATGTGGCACCAGGCGCACCACTCGCCGCCGACGTCCACGAGCACCCTCTTGCGCTGCGCCTGCGCGAGCGCCAGCGCCTGCTGCAGGTCCGCCGCCGCATC
>DASWUI010000290.1:0-4059 GCA_036401715.1 Ramlibacter sp.
CGCACGCTGCACCTGGGCGACCCCTACCACTGCGAGTGCCGCAAGACCGGCCGCCTGCTCGCGGAGCTGCTGCAGCTCTCGCCCGCGGACTACACCCTCACCTTCCAGTCCCGGTTCGGCAAGGCGAAATGGCTGGAGCCCTACACCGAGCCGACGCTGGAAGCGCTGGCGCGCGACGGCAAGCGGCGCGTGGACGTGGTGTGCCCGGGCTTCATCAGCGACTGCCTGGAGACGCTGGAGGAAATCGCGCAGGAAGGCCGCGACGCCTTCCTGGCGGCGGGCGGGCGCAGCTTCCACTACATCCCGTGCCTCAACGACGACACGGAATGGATCCGCGCGCTGGGGGGCATCGCGCAGCAGCACCTGGCGGGCTGGCCGACGCAGGTGGCGGTGGACCCGGAAGCGTTGCAGGCGCAGAAGGAGCGGGCGGTGGCGCTGGGGGCGGCGCGGTAGGCGTCGCCCCGCATCACCGCTCCGCGGTCTCGATGAACGACCGCACCAGGTCCAGTTGCTCCGGCACGTTCAGCGCCGGCGCATGCCCGCACCCCGCCACCTCCACCACGCGCGTGAGGCCCAGGGCGCCGGGCCCGCGCTGCAACATCTCCGCGGCCGCATCCGGCAGCACCAGGTCGGACTCCGCCCCGCGCAGCAGCAGCACCGGGATGCGCAGCCGGTCGTAGTGCTCCCACAGGTCGTAGTCGTTCGGGTGGTCGATGAACTGGCGCACCATGGCCGGGTCGTAGTGCGGCGTGACACGCCCGTCCGGCAGGCGCCGGGCCGAGGTCTCGGTCAGCCGCCGCCACTGCGCCTCCGACAGCCAGCCATAGGGCTTGTACACCTGCCGGAAGAAGGCTTCCAGTTCCGCCATGGTGGCGAAGGCGGGCGGGTTGCCCGCGTAGCTGCGGATGCGCTCGACGGCGGCCGCCGCCAGCCGCGGCGCGTTGTCGTTGAGCACGAGGCTCTGGATGCGGTCCTCCAGCTGCGGCTGCAACAGGCCCGCGGCGCACACCGTGCCGATCGCCCCGCCCATGGAAGTGCCGACCCAGTGCGCCCGCTCTATCCCCAGCCGGTCCATCAGTTCCGCGGCGATGCGCGCGTAGAACGCCAGCCGGTACTCGTTGCCCGGGTCCGGGCTCCACTGGCTGAAGCCGCGGCCGATGGTGTCCGGGCAGATCACCCGCCAGTTCGAGGAAAGCGATTCCGCCAGTTCGTCCATGTCGCGCCCGGTGCGCGCCAGCCCGTGCCAGGCGATCACCGTGCGCGCATGCCGCGCGCCCCACTCCGTGTAGTGGATCTCCCGTCCCGCGCAGGTCACGTAGTTCGAACTGGAAGGCATCGTCCTCTTCTCCTGGTCGCGCTCACTCGGCGCGGATGTTCTTCTGGGCCAGCGTGGCATCGAACACCAGCTTGCCGGGCCAGGTCGGCCACGCGACACCGAGCGCCGCGTTGTTGGGGTCGCCCGTGCGGGCGAAGCTGCCCAGCGTCTGCATCATCGCGGACGACAGCTCCAGGCGGCCCGGCGCATTGGCGGTGCTGAACCAGACGTTCGAGAAGAGGGACGGCCCGAAGTTGCCGAAGAGGAAGGGCAGGTCCACCACGTGCACCGCGCCGTAGATGTCGTTCCACGGCGCCGGCTGCTTGTCCCAGTCGAAGCGGTAGTACCAGACCTGGTCCGGCTGCTGCATGCGCAAGGCGTCCAGCACGTTGTCCCGGCTGCGCAGGAAGAACACGCTGTTGAGCGCCTCCGCGCGCGCCGTGAAGCCGGTGACCGGCGCGTTCACCGGCAGGTAGGACGCAGCGATCCACTGCTCGATCGTCGTCTGCGGGGCGGCGTTCGGGTCGTACGAGAAGTGGTTGGCGAACAGCTGCGCGTCGCTCACCAGCCGCGCGTTGCCGGTCCCGCCCACCAGCGGCAGGAAGGAGGGGAACAGCTTGCCTTCGTCGCGCGTGTTGCCGGCCAGCACCGGCACCTTCAGGTAGTCGCCCGCCTTGATCGCCTCGATGGGATTGGCCGCGACCACGGTGCCATCGGGGATCGGGCCGGAGCCGGCGAGCGCCGGCATGCGCGTGAGCAGCGTGGTGAACAGCTGCTGCGGCGTCTTGCCGCGCAGGTACTGCGCAAGCTCCGCCGGCGTCTTGCCGGCGATGTACGCGGCCGCGGCGGCAGCATCGGCTGCCAGCCCCTCGGCGATCACCAGGTTCTGCAGCAGCGTGGCGCCTTGCAGCTGGTAGAACGAGACCGGGTTCAGCGTGGGAATGCTCAACGGCGGCAGGTTGCTGGCCAGCGAGATGCCGCCGGACAGCGGCACGTTGCGGTGGAACAGCCTGGGCGTGGCGGCCTTCATGAGGGGCGAGGTCTGCAGCGCCCAGACGTTGATGGCGCCCGCGGACTGGCCCATGATCGTCACGTTGTCCGGATCGCCGCCGAAGGCCGCGGCGTTCCTGCGCACGAACTCCAGCGCCTTGATGCTGTCCAGCAGGGTGAAGTTGCCGGAGTCGTTCGCGGCGTCGCCGGTCTTCAGCTGCGGCAGCGCGAGGAAGCCGAGGATGCCGAGGCGGAAGTTGGCCGTGACCACGACCGCGTTGGCGGCCTTCGCGAGCGCCGCGCCGTCGTACATGGGGTCGGCGGTGTAGCCCGACACGTTGCTGCCGCCGTGGAAGAACACGATCACGGGCAGGTTGCCGCTGGCGTTGGCCGGGCTCCAGACGTTCAGGTACAGGCAATCCTCACTGCCGACCGCGAGGAACAGCGTGCTGCCGATGGTGGCGTCGTAGCGGTTGTTGGCGCCCGGGCCGTAGATGCGGCCGTATTGCGCGCACGCATTGGCGAATTCCGTGGTGCTCTTCACGCCGCTCCATGCGTCCGGCTCCCGCGGCGCCTGCCAGCGCAGGTCCCCCACGGGCGGCTTCGCGTACGGGATGCCCTTCCAGGAGACCACGCCCGCCGCCGCCGCGCCGCGCACCGCCCCCAGGTGCGTCGTGCGCACGAGCGGCGCCGATCCGGCCAGCAGGTCGCCCGCCTGCGCCGTCGTGCTCGCGCCGCCGCCGCCGCCGCAGGCAGCCAGCAGGAGGGGCAGCACGAGCGCGGTCGCTGCCGCCGAGGCGCGCGCCTTCCAGTCGGTCACCGGGCGCCGGACGGACTGCGATGTCTTGTCAGTTCTCAACATAGTCTCCTTCGATGGCGTTGCTGGAGGCGGCCGGGGAAGCCGCGGGGGTGGAAGGCTGGCGGCGCGGCCGCGCGGCGCGCAAGGCGCGCAGCCGGCCGACGACACCGGTGGGGAAGTAGTAGACGGAGAGCACGAACAGCAGGCCCAGCCACAGCAGCCAGCGGTCCGGCGACAGCAGGGCCGCCAGCCAGGGCAGGCCCGACACCGCGTCGCTGGCAAGCTTGAGCAGGTCCTGCAGGTAGCTTTGCGCCACGAGGAACAGGCCCGACCCGATCGCCGCGCCGTAGATCGTGCCCATGCCGCCGATCACCACGATCAGCAGCACGTCCAGCATGATCTCGAAAGACAGCGTGGTGTCCGGCCCGTTGTAGCGCAGCCAGATCGCCAGCATCGCGCCCGCCAGCGTGGCGAACAGGGCCGACAGGACGCTGGAGATGGTGCGGTACACCACGACGCGGTAGCCGATCGCCTCGGCGCGGAACTCGTTCTCCCGGATCGCCTGCAGCACCCGGCCGAAGGGCGAATTCACGATGCGCAGCATGGCGAGGAACAGCACCAGCGCCACGACGAACAGCAAGTAGTAGCAAAGCAGCCGGCCGTCGAGCGACACGCCCAGGAAAGGCGTCTCCGACAGCTGGTAGCTGGGCGACAGCAGCTCCGGCATCCGGAAGGTCAGGCCGTCCTCGCCGCCGGTGAAGTCCGACAGCTGAGAGGCGAGCGTCTGGAACGCCGCCGCGAAGGCCAGCGTGATCATCGAGAAGAAGATCGCCCGCACGCGCAGCGAGAACAGGCCGATGGCGAGCGCCAGCACGAACGACAGCGCCAGGGCGCACAGCGTGCCGACGGCGAGAGCGCTCCAGCCGGGGCCCATGCGCGTTGACGCGATGGCGAT
>DASWUI010000291.1:0-6683 GCA_036401715.1 Ramlibacter sp.
GATGCGCTTGCAGACCCAGACGCGATCGTGCTTCGCCACGTGGTCCAGGAAACGCTGCAGCGCGGTGATGCGCCCGGGCCGGCCGAGCAGGCGGCAGTGCATGCCGACGCTCATCATCTTCGGCGCCTCGTCGCCTTCGGCGTAGAGCGCGTCGAAGGTATCGCGCATGTACTGGAAGAAGGGGTCGGCATGCGAATAGCCCTGCGGCAGCGCGAAGCGCATGTCGTTGCAGTCCAGCGTGTAGGGCACGACCAGGTGCGGCACCGCGTGGCCGTCGCTCCTGCGCACCTTCATCCAGAAGGGCAGGTCGTCGCCGTAGTAGTCGCTGTCGTAGTCGAAGCCCCCGTAGTCGGCCACCAGCCGGCGCGTGTTGGGACTGTCGCGGCCCGTGTACCAGCCCAGCGGCCGCTCGCCGGTGAGCCGGACGATGCCCTCCATGGCCTTGCGCATGTGTTCGCGCGCGGTGTCCTCGGGCACGTTCTGGTAGTGGATCCACTTCCAGCCATGGCAGGCGATCTCGTGCCCGAGTTCCACGAAGGCCTGCGTCACGTCGGGGCAGCGCTCCAGCGCGCTGGCCACGCCGAACACGGTCAGCGGCAGCCGGCGCCGCTCGAACTCGCGCAGGATGCGCCAGACACCCGCGCGCGAACCGTATTCGTAGATGCCCTCCATGCTCAGGTGCCGCTCGGGATAGGCCGCCGGGTTGAACATTTCGGAGAGGAACTGCTCGGAGGCGGGATCGCCGTGCAGCACGGAGTTCTCGCCGCCTTCCTCGTAGTTCAGGACGAACTGCACGGCGATGCGCGCCTGGCCCGGCCACTGCGCGTGCGGAGGGTTGCGGCCGTAGCCGGCGAGGTCGCGCGGATAGGCCGCGGTGGAATCGTAGACGTGGTTCATGCGAGTGCCAGGGCGATGTCGTGGCTGGGCACGGGGCGGTCGAAGGCCAGGCTTTCCTCCACGTGCAGCAGGTGTTCTTCCATCAGCTTGACGGCGCGCTTCTCGTCCCTGGCGGCCAGCGCCTTCACCAGTTCCACGTGTTCCTCCTGCGAGTGCGCGGCAAAGCTGTCGCGCTGGTACATGAGCGTGATGAGCGAGCTGCGCGAGACCAGGTCCCGCAGGATCTGCGCCAGCACCGCGTTGTCCGCCAGTTCGGCGATGCGCACGTGGAAGTCGCCCAGCAGCTGCTGGCGCTCGCTGGCGTCGGGCCGGCCCATCGCCGCCTTCTCCTGCGCCATGTGCTCGCGCAGCGCCTTGAGCCTGGCGGGCGTGACCTTGCGGACGAACTCGCGCACCACTTCGGCTTCCAGCAGGCGGCGCACCTGGAACACCTGGCGGGCTTCCTCGACGGTCGGCGCCGCGACGAAGGCGCCGCGCGCCGGCTCCATGCGCACCAGGTGCTTCTGCACCAGCTGGAAGAGGGCCTGGCGCACCAGGGTGCGCGACACGCCGAAATGGTCGGCCAGCTTCTGCTCGGCGAGCTTGGTGCCGGGCTGCAGCCTGTGCTCGACGATGGCGCGCGTCAGCGTGTCGACGATGGTGCGCGTGGGGGAGGACTGCATGCGGGCATGATAGCCGCAACGCCGCAAACTGTATACACTATGGTGGACAATCCCCGGAGATCGCGATGGGCCTCAGCACGCACGTCCTCGACACCATGCACGGCACGCCGGCCGGCGGCATGGGCGTGGAGCTTTACGCCACCGGCGCGGGCGAACCGGCGCTGGTGAAGCGCTTCGTGCTGAATGGCGACGGCCGCAATCCGGGCGGGCCGCTGTTCGACGACGCCAGCCTGAAGAGGGGGACGTACCGGCTGGTGTTCGACGTCGCGGCCTACTTCCGCGCGCGCGGCGTCGCCTTGCCCGATCCGCCCTTCCTGGACCGCGTCACGCTGGACTTCGGCATCGCCCACGCCGACCAGCACTACCACGTGCCGCTGCTGGTGAGCCCTTGGAGCTATTCGACGTACCGGGGGTCTTGAGCGCGGCCGTCATCGCGCCCGGCCCATCCGTCATCCCGGCGCGGGCGGGGACCCAAGGCGCAAAAGAAGAAAAGCGCCGCAGCGCGGCGCCTCTCGGAAGCTTTGGGCCCCCGCCTGCGCGGGGGTGGCGACCCTTTCCTGGGCTGACGGCGTCTCCGTACGGAGCTGCCGGATCAGTCCTGCCCCTCCGTCAGCGTGTCCAGCTGGAAGCGCCCGCTCTTGTGCCACAGCCAGGTGTCCGTGTAGACGACCTTGCCCATGCGCGCCGGCGCCGGGTACGGGGCGGCGGCCCGCACCGTCTTCTCGATTTCCGCGATCACTTCCGGGGCGTGCTTCGGCGCGCGCATCCAGTTCAGGTGGCGCACCTGGCCCTGGCCATCGACCTCCACCTGCAGGACGCCGATCGCGTAGAGCAGCGGGGGCATGCGGCCCTTCCAGATCCGGTGGCCGTTCTTCTCGTAGATGTGCTGCGCCGCGTCCTTGCGGTAGGCGCGCGGGTTCGCGGCATTGGAGGACTTGATCACCATGTGGGGCACCGCGGCCACCGGCGGCGCCGGCCTGGGCGCGACCGTCACGGGCGGCGTCGGCGCCGCGGCTTTCGGGGGCTCCGGCGGCGGCGAGGTCGAGCAGGAGGCGAGCAGGGCGGCGACGCCGACCAGCGCGGGGGCGGCGGAACGCAGGCTGGGGTGATACTTCATGGCTTGTCCTTGCGAAGTGCTACTGGGGCGAAGCGCCAGCGGAATCTACAACGCGGTCGCGCGGCGCAATGATGACCTTGGTTACCAATCGCATCGTGTCCTTGCCTTTCGCTACGTCGTAAAAAATGCTGCCCATCAAAGAAGTCACGGTCCGGCTGGCGGCGGAGGACGGGGTGTTGGTCTCCGTCCACGAAACCGCCGGCTCGGTGCCGCGCGAGGCGGGCGCCTGGATGGCGGTCTTTGCCGACGCCGTGACCGGAACCATCGGTGGCGGCCACCTCGAACTGCAGGCCATCGGGGAAGCGCGCCGCCGGCTCGCGGGCGGCACCGGCGCAGCCGTCCTGCGTTATCCGCTCGGGCCCACTTTGGGCCAGTGCTGCGGTGGCGTGGTGCACCTGCGCTACGAGCGGCTCACGGCAGCCGACGCGCGGCTGCTCCCGCAGCGGCTGCACAACGACGCCGCGCCGCTGGCGCTGTTCGGCGGCGGCCACGTAGGCAAGGCGCTGATCGGCGTGCTGGGCCCGCTGCCCTTCGCCGTCACCTGGATTGACAGCCGCGACGAGATCTTCCCGGCGACGGTGCCGGACAACGTGAGCTGCGAGCACTCGGACCCCGTGCATGCGGCGGTGGCGCAGCTCGCGCCGGGATCGCGCGTGCTGATCATGAGTTTCAGCCACGCGGAGGACCTGGACATCGTGGCTGCCTGCCTGAAGCGGCTGCGCGAGCGCGGCGACCTGCCTTACGTCGGGCTGATCGGCAGCAAGACCAAGTGGGCCACCTTCCGCCACCGGCTGGAGGAGCGGGGCTTCCGCAAGCAGGAACTCGCGCAGGTCACCTGCCCGATCGGCATCCCGGGCGTGCGGGGCAAGCAGCCGGAGGTGATCGCCGTCGGGGTGGCGGCACAGCTGCTGCAGGCGCCGCTTCCTTGAAGCGGCCAAACTGTATACACTTTCGTCCACAAGTCGCAGCGGCGCTGAACAGGCGCGACTTTCCCCTGCTCAGAGCGCCCGCGGTGGTGAGCAGGTCCTCCGGGTCTGTCTCCCATGGAAAGCTACCTCCTCGACTGGGCCAACCTGCTGCTGCGCTGGCTGCACGTGATCACGGCCATCGCCTGGGTCGGGTCTTCCTTCTATTTTGTGTTCCTGGACAGCAGCCTCACGCCGCCTCGCGACGCGAGGCTGCGCGCCGAGGGCGCGACCGGCGAGCTGTGGGCGGTGCACGGCGGCGGCTTCTACCATCCGGTCAAGTACGCGGTGGCGCCGCCGCAGCTGCCGCCGCACCTGCACTGGTTCTTCTGGGAAAGTTATTCCACCTGGCTGTCGGGCTTTGCGCTGTTCACCGTCTCCTACCTGTGGAACGCCGGCGCCTACCTGGTCGACAAGTCGCTGATGGACTGGTCGCCCGGCGTGGCCGTGGCGGCGGCGCTGTCCTTCCTGGTGGTGTTCTGGTTCCTGTACGACGCCATCTGCCGCATCTTCGGCCAGCGCGAGAGGGGCGACGCCATCGTGGGCGCGCTGGTGCTGGTGCTGGTGTGCGTGGCCTCCTGGCTGGCCTGCCACTGGTTCGCCGGACGTGCCGCCTTCCTGCTGGTGGGCGCCATGCTGGCGACCGCCATGAGCGCCAACGTGTTCTTCTGGATCATCCCGGGCCAGAAGAAGGTGGTGAAGTCGATCGAGGCCGGCGAGCCGGTGGATCCCATCCACGGCGTGCGCGGCAAGCAGCGCAGCGTGCACAACACCTACTTCACGCTGCCGGTGCTGTTCGCGATGCTGTCCAACCACTACAGCTTCCTCTACACGCACCGCCTGAACTGGCTGGTGCTGATCCTCATGATGTTCGCCGGCGCGGCGATCCGCCAGTTCTTCGTCATGCGCCACGGCTGGAAGCTCGGACGCAACCGGCACCCGATCGGCTATGCGCTGGTGGGCGTGGCCGTCATCGCCGGCGTGATCGCCTGGCTGACGCCGCAGGCCAGCGAAGCGGCGAGGGCGCCGGCGGGTGCCGCGGACTACGCGGCGGTGCGCAAGGTGCTGGAGCAGCGCTGCTACCAGTGCCACGGCGCGCAGCTGCAGATGAAAAACGTGCGGCTGGACACGGCGCAGGCCCTGAAGCAGCACGCGCAGGCGGTGTACCAGCAGTCGGTGGTGGCCAGGACCATGCCGCTGAACAACGCGACGCAGATGACGGACGCGGAGCGGGCCCTGCTCGCCCAGTGGTTCCAGGCGGGGGCGAGCGTCGAGTGAAGTTACGGCGCGGTTACCGCGTCACAATCGGGCGCTGGAGACCTTCATGACCGCGCCCGACCCCCGCACGCAACCCCGCGCCTTCCTCGAACACCTGTACCGCGCGGCGGTGCACCGTGCCCTGCCGCTGCACAACACCGCGCCCTTCCTGCCGCCGCCGCCCAGGGGGCGCACCCTGGTGCTGGGCGCCGGCAAGGCCGGCGGCTCGATGGCCCAGGCGGTGGAAGCCCTGTGGCCGCAGGATGCGCCGCTGTCGGGGCTGGTCGTCACCCGCTACCACCACACGCCCCCGCGCCCGGCCGGGCTGCGCGAGCGCATCGAGGTGGTGGAGGCGGCGCACCCGGTGCCGGACGCGGCGGGACTGGCGGCGGCCGAACGCATCCTGGCGCTCACGCGCGGACTCACCCCGGACGACCTGGTGCTGTGCCTCGTCTCCGGCGGCGGCTCGGCGCTGCTGACGCTGCCGGCCGAGGGGCTCTCGCTGGAAGACAAGCAGCGCATCAACCGCGACCTGCTGGACTCCGGGGCCAACATCACCGAGATGAACTGCGTGCGCAAGCACCTCTCGCGCATCAAGGGCGGCCGGCTGGCCGCGGCCTGCGCGCCGGCCAAGGTGGTCACGCTGACCATCAGCGACGTGCCGGGCGACGATCCCTCGGTGATCGCCAGCGGGCCGACCGTGCCGGACGCGACCAGCTGCGCCGACGCGCTCGCGATCCTGCAGCGCTACGGGATCGCGGTGCCCGGGGCGATCCGCCGATTGCTGGAGCAGGGGGCGCTGGAGACGCCCAAGCCGGGGGACGCCGCGTTCCGGGGGCAGGAAGTGCACATGATCGCCACGCCCCAGCAGTCGCTGGAGGCCGCGGCCGCGGCGGCGCGCGCGGCCGGGCTGGAGGCGCACATCCTGAGCGACGAGATGGAGGGCGAGTCGCGCGAGGTCGGCAAGGTGCACGCGGCGCTGGCGCGGGCGGTGGCCGCGCGGGGACAGCCCTTCCGCAAGCCTTGCGTGATCCTCTCCGGCGGGGAGACGACCGTCACGGTGCGCAAGCAGCCGGAAGGCACGCCGCGCGGCCGCGGCGGCCGCGCGGGCGAGTTCTGCCTGGGGCTGGCGGAGGCGCTGCAGGGGCAGGCGGGCGTGTGGGCGCTGGCTGCCGACACCGACGGGATCGACGGCATGGAGGAGAACGCGGGCGCGTTCGTTGCCCCGGACACCCTGCAGCGGGCGCAGGCGCAGGGAATGAAGATCGCAGGGTACCTGTCGCGCAATGACGCGTACGGGTATTTCCATGCGCTCGGCGACCTGGTGGTCACGGGGCCGACGCATACCAACGTCAACGATTTCCGGGCGCTGCTGGTCTTGTAGTTCGTGGTCCGCGCGGAGCCGGACCGCGGCATCGGGGCGCGCCGGGTGTCGCGGTTCGCCTGCGCCGGCCAGCCTACAAGGCCAGTTTCGCGAAATGCGCCGCCAGGTGGTCCACGAAGGCGCGCACCCGCGCGGTGCCCTGGTGCCGCACCGGGTAGACGGCATGGATGTCGGCCGGCGGGGTCTGCCAGTTCTCCAGCACCTGGCGCAGGCGGCCGCTGCGCAGGTAGCGCGCCACGTCCCATTCCGCGCGCAGCACGATGCCGTGGCCGGCCAGCGCCCAGTTCACCGCGATCTCGCCGTCGTTGGTGCTCAGGCGGCCGCGCACCTTCACCGTCTCCGTGCGGCGCCCCGAACGCAGCTTCCACACGCCGTAGGCCTCCTCGCCCTGGCGGATGGCG
>DASWUI010000292.1:0-5278 GCA_036401715.1 Ramlibacter sp.
CCCGACACCCCGCCTTCAATACGCCGCGCCGCCCTTGCCCGCCACCGCGGCCCCGCGCCCGAACTCCGCCGCGAGCTTGCGCGCCGCATTCGCATACATCAGCACATCCACCCCCGTCGCGACGAAGGTGGCGCCCGATTCCAGGTAGCGCCGCGCCAGCGCGTTGTCCGAGGTCAGGATCCCCGCCGCCTTGCCGCTGTTCACGATCCGCGTGATCGCACCTTCGATCGCCGCCTGCACCTCCGGATGCCCCGGTTTGCCGCGATGCCCGAGCGACGCCGACAGGTCCGCCGGCCCGATGAACACACCGTCGATGCCGTCCACCGCGCAGATCTCTTCCAGGTTCTTCAGGGCGGTGACCGTCTCGGCCTGCACCAGCAGGCACGCCTCGTCGTCGGCGACGTCGAGGTAGTCCGTGCGCTGGCTCCAGCGCGAAGCGCGGCCCACGGCGCTGCCGACACCACGGATGCCGCCGGGCGGATAGCGCGTGGCGGAGACCAGGCTGCGCGCCTGTTCCGCCGTGTCCACCATCGGGATCAGCAGGTTCTGCGCCCCGATGTCCAGAAGCTGCTTGACCAGCGCCACTTCACCGGCCACCGCGCGCACCACCGGCTGCGAGCGGTAGGGCGCGATCGCCTGCAGCGCCGCCAGCGTGCTGCGCAGGTCGTTGGGCGCGTGCTCGCCGTCCACCAGCAGCCAGTCGAAACCGGCGGTGGCGCTCACCTCGGCCAGGTAGGGATCGGCCATCGACAGCCACAGGCCCACCTGCGGCTGCTTCGCCGCGAGCGCCTTCTTGAAAGGGTTTCCGGAACTCATCGCAGGCCTCCTTGGCACAGGTACTTGACGTGGAGATAGTCGTCGAGGCCGTGGCGCGAGCCCTCGCGCCCATAGCCCGACTCCTTGACACCGCCGAAGGGCGCCGCTTCCGCCGCGAGCGCGCCTTCGTTGATGCCGACGATGCCGCTCTCCAGCCGGTCGGCCACGCGCCAGATGCGCGCGGCGTCGCGGGAGTAGAAGTAGGCAGCCAGGCCGAAAGGCGTGTCGTTGGCCAGGCGCACCGCTTCGTCCTCGCTCGCGAAGCGGAACACGGGCACCACCGGGCCGAAGGTTTCTTCCTGCGCCAGCTCCATCGCCGGCGTCGCGTCGACCAGCACCGTGGCGCGTAGTAGCGGCCGGCGCCCAGCCCCTGCACGCGATGGCCGCCGGTGACGACCTTCGCGCCCCGGGCGACCGCATCCTCCACGTGGCGGGCGATCTTGTCGACCGCGCGCGCGTTGATCATGGGCCCGACCTGCGACCTGGCATCGCCGGCCGGGCCGACGCGCAGCGCCGCGACGCGCGCCGCCAGCTTGTCGACGAAGGAGGCGTGCACCGCCTCGTGCACGTAGACGCGGTTGGGGCAGACGCAGGTCTGGCCGCCGTTGCGGAACTTGGAGGCCATGAGGCCCTCGACGGCCGCATCGACATCGGCATCCTCGAACACGATGAAGGGCGCATTGCCGCCCAGCTCCAGCGACAGCTTCTTCAGCGTGTCGGCGGAGGCGCGCGCGAGGTGCTTGCCCACCGGGGTCGATCCGGTGAAGGTGATCTTGCGCACGCGCGCATCGGCCAGCCACACGTCCACCACTTCCGGCGTCCGTTCGCGCGAGGCGCTGACGATGTTGATCGCGCCGGCCGGGAAGCCCGCCTCCTCGGCCAGCGCCACCAGGGCCAGTGCCGTCAGCGGCGTGTCCTCCGCCGGCTTCGCCACCACGGTACACCCGGCGGCGAGCGCGGGCGCGAGCTTGCGCGCGATCATCGCCAGCGGGAAGTTCCACGGCGTGATCGCCGCCACGACGCCCACCGGTTCCTTGACCGCCAGCAGCTTCCTGCCCCGAACCGGCTCGGGGATCACGTCGCCGTGCGTGCGCGTGGCCTCCTCGGCGAACCACTCGACGTAGGAGGCGCCATAGAGCACCTCGCCGCGCGCCTCGGCCAGCGGCTTGCCCTGCTCGCTGGAGATGATGCGCGCCAGGTCCTCCTGGTGCGCGACGATCAGGTCGTTCCACTTCTTGAGCAGCTGCGCGCGCTCGCGCCCCGTGCGTTCGCGCCAGGCGGGAAAGGCGGCGTGCGCCGCGTCGAGCGCGGCACGGGCGTCGGCGGCGCCGCTATCGGGGACACGGGCGATCGCTTCCAGGGTGGCCGGGTCGGTGACGCGCATCTCGGCGCCGGCGGCGGCCGCGCGCCATTCGCCGGCGATGAAGTTGCGGTTGCGCAGCAGCGTGCCGCGCGAGAGGGTGCCGAGCATGGGGGGACTCCGGGAATTTCGTCATCCCCGCGCAGGCGGGGATGACGGATTGAGGTCAGCTCACGATCCCGAGGTGCCAGGGCACGAACTCGTTGTCGCCGAGGTTCAGCAGCTCCGACTTCGTCTTCTCGCCCGAGGCGTGCTGGAGGATGGCGTCGAAGATCCGTTGGCCCATCTGCGCCATGTCCACCTCGCCGTCGAGGATGGCGCCGCAGTTGATGTCCATGTCGTTCCTCAGCTTGTGGAACATGGGGCTGTTGCTCGCCAGCTTGATGGTCGGCGCCGGCTTGGAACCGAACATCGAGCCGCGGCCGGTGGTGAAGCAGATCAGGTTGGCGCCGCTGGCGATCTGGCCCGTGGCCGCGACCGGGTCGTAACCCGGCGAGTCCATGAACACGAAACCGCTCCTGTCGATCGGTTCCGCGTATTCGTAGACGCCCTGCAGCGGCGTGGTGCCGCCCTTCATGGCGGAGCCCAGCGACTTCTCGAAGATGTTCGCCAGCCCGCCGGCCTGGTTGCCGGGACCGACCACGCCGTTGAACTGGCCGTTGTGCCCGCGCGTGTACTCTTCCCACCAGGCCAGGCGGTCCAGCAGCTTCTGCCCCACTTCGGGCGTGACCGCGCGGCGCGTGAGCATGTACTCGACGCCGTGGATCTCCGGCGTCTCCGACAGGATGGCCGTGCCGCCATGGCGCACCAGGATGTCCATGGCCGCGCCTAGCGCCGGGTTGGCCGTGATGCCCGAAAAGCCGTCCGAGCCGCCGCACTCCAGCCCGATCTTCAGGTGGCTGGCCGGCACGCGTTCGCGCCGGTAGGCGTCGGCCAAGGGCAGCATCTCCTCGACGGCGCGGATGCCCGCGTCTATGGTCTCCTGCGTGCCGCCCACTTCCTGCATCACCATGGTGCGCAGCAGGCGCCCCTTCTCCAGGCCCTGCGAGTTCACCAGGTCCGCGACCTGGTTGCGCTCGCAGCCCAGGCCCACGATCAGCACGCCCGCCAGATTGGCGTGGCGCGCGTAGCCGGCCAGCGTGCGCCGCAGCAGGTCGAAGTGCGGGCTGGGCGAGGACATGCCGCAGCCGCTGGTCTGCGGAAAGGCCGCGACGCCGTCCACGTTGGGATAGGCCGCCAGCCGCTCGGGCGTGAAGTGCGCGGCGATGCGGCTGATCGCCGTGGCCGAGCAGTTCACCGAGGACAGGATGCCGATGAAGTTGCGGGTGCCCACGCGCCCGTCCTCGCGCACGTAGCCCATGAAGGTGGCGCGCTCGGGCGCGGGCACGTAGTCGACCGGCTTCACGTCCAGCCCGAAGCCCGGGTCACGGTCGAAATCGACCAGCGCGAGGTTGTGCGAGTGCACGTAGTCCCCCGGCTCGATCGCGCGCGCCGCGACGCCGATCACCGCGTTGTACTTGCGCACCGGCTCGCCCTTGGCAATGGCGCGCGCGGCGATCTTGTGCCCCGCGGGCACCTGCGCGCGCACCTTCACCTCGAACTCGGGCAGCACCTGCCCGAGCGCCAGCGGCGCTTTCGCCACCAGCACGTTGTCGTCCGGGTGCAGGCGGATCAGGGGACTGCCGGTCACGCGCTTCAGCCCTTTTCCAGCAGTTCCTTGAGCTTCAGGCGCTGGATCAGCTGCGTCTCGCGCTCGTACACGGTGCCCACGTACTTCTTGTAGTCGGGGCCGTCCAGGTACATCACCGGCGCGTCGATCTTCGCGGCCACGGCCTTGAACTCGTCGCTGTTGACGGCGAAGCGCAACGCGTCGCGCAGCTTCTTCTCCACGTCGGCCGGCAGGCCGGCGGGCGCGCCGATGCCGTTGGGCGCGTCGACCACGACCTTGTAGCCCAGTTCCTTGAGCGTGGGCGCGTCCTTGAAGCGCGGCGTGCGCTCCTCGCCCCAGGTGGCCAGCAGGCGCAGCTTGCCCGCTTCCACGTGCGGCGCCCAGGAGCTGGAGTCGGCCAGCATGTCGACCTGGCCGCCCAGCGTGTCGTTCAGGGCGGCGGCGCCGCCCTTGTAGGCGATGGCGTTGAGCTCGATGCCGGCGGCCATGGCGAATTCCTCCATGCCCACGTGCGTGGCGCCGCCGACGCCGGCGTGCGCATACGTCACCTTGCCGGGGTTGGCCTTGGCGTAGGCCACCATCTCCTTGAGCGTCTTGAACTTCGAGCCGGGCAGCACCGCGATGCCGAAGGTCTGGCCCGAGGTGCGCGCGAGGTAGGTGAAGTCCTGGCGCGGGTCGGCCTGCAGGGTGCCCAGCTGCGAGAAGCGGGTGACCGAGATCGGGATCTGGCCGATGGTGTAGCCGTCCGGCCTGGCCGAGGCGATCGCCTTGGCGCCGATCATGCCGGCGGCGCCCGCGCGGTTCTCCACCGTGATCGGCTGCTTGAGCACGCGCGAAGCCACCTGGCAGATGGCGCGCATCGAGGCGTCGGCCGTGCCGCCCGCCGGCCACGGACAGATGAAGGTGATGGGACGCGACGGGAACTCGTCGGCGGCGCGGGCCCAGGCCGGCAGCAGCAGGCCGGCGGCGCCGGCGGCGGAACCCAGCAGCAGGCCGCGGCGGCGGGCCTCGAAGGAGTAGCTCATTTGTCTTCCTCGCGGAAACGGTGGATGGGAGTGCGGGCTCCCTCTGTGGGAGAACCTCAGGGCCGGGATGTTCCCCCTGCGGTGCATAACCGTCCAATCGATTTCCGGAATCGCTTCATGAGCCCCAGGTTAAGTACCATCGCGCAATGGCGCAAATCGACCGCGTGCTTCGTTCCAACATCAAGCTGCGGCACCTGCAGCTGGTGGTGGCCCTCGACGAGTTCCGCCACCTCGGGCGGACCGCCGAATTCCTGTCGGTGACCCAGCCCGCCGTCTCCAAGATGCTCAGCGAAGTGGAGAACATGCTGGGGCTCACGCTGTTCGAGCGCTCCACGCGCGGCAGCGAGCCCACCGCCAGCGGCCGCGCCATCGTGCGCTTCGCCCGATCGGTGCTGGCCGAATACGAGC
>DASWUI010000293.1:0-2909 GCA_036401715.1 Ramlibacter sp.
CCGACCGCACGCTGCTGTGCCAGCACGGAACGGCCGGCATCGTCATCCGCACGCCCGAAGAAACCACCACGCCGTGGCCGCCGCATGCGATGCTGGTGGTCTGCAGCGACGGCATCGAGACGCGCTGGAAGGGCGAGACGCTGGCGCCGCTGCTGGGCCGCGACCCCGCCCTTGCGGCGGCGGTCCTGGCGCGCGACCATTGCCGTGGACGCGACGACGCCACCGTGGCGGTGCTGCGGCGCAAGGACTGACATGGCCCCGGACAAGGCAGACGCACCCATCGACCTGCGGGCGGCGCTCGAGGAAAGCCGCCGGGAAGCGCACGCGCTGCGCATCGAGCTGGAGGAAACCAACCGCGGCGTGCTCGCGCTGTACGCGGAACTGGACGCGCAGGCGGAGCAGCTGCGCCAGGCCACCGAGCTGAAGAGCCGCTTCCTCGCGTACATGAGCCACGAGTTCCGCACGCCGATCAACTCCATGCGCAGCATCACGCGCCTGCTGCTGGACCGGGTCGACGGCCCGCTGACCGGGGAACAGGAAAAGCAGGTCTCCTTCATCCAGCAGAACGCCACCGAGTTCGCGGAGATGGTGGACGACCTGCTGGACCTCGCCAAGGTCGAAGCGGGGCGCGTGGAGATCTCGCCGGCCTGGTTCGAGATGGTGGACCTGTTCTCGGCGCTGCGCGGCATGTTCAAGCCGGTGCTGACCAACCCCGCGGTGAACCTCGTCTTCGAGGAGCCGCGGGACGTCCCCAAGCTGTACACGGACGACCGCAAGCTGTCGCAGATCCTGCGCAACTTCATCTCCAACGCGCTGAAGTTCACTCCGCGCGGCGAGGTGCGCGTGTCGGCGCGCTTCGAGGGCGACCGCATGGTCACCTTCGCCGTGCAGGACAGCGGCATCGGCATCGCGCCCGAGTTCCACGACACCATCTTCCAGGACTTCTCGCAGGTGAAGTCGCCGCTGCAGAAGCGCCTGCGCGGCACCGGCCTGGGCCTGTCCCTGAGCAAGAAGCTGGCGGAACTGCTGGGCGGCAGCGTCAGGCTGGAGAGCGAGCCGGGACGGGGCTCCGTGTTCTCGGTGACCATCCCCGTGCAGCTGCAGGAGGGACCGGGGCCGGCATGATCGACACGGACGTCATCAACGCCACCATCGACCGCTCGGTCCACACGGTGCTGGTGGTGGACGACAACCCGGCGACGCGGTATTCGACCGGGCGCGTGATCCGCGCCGCCGGCTTCCGCACGGCGGAGGCCGGCAGTGGCGCGGAGGCGCTGGACCTCGTCGCGCAGGGCGTGTCGGCCGTGGTGCTGGACGTCCACCTACCCGACATCGACGGCTTCGAGGTGTGCCGGATCATCCGCTCCAATGCGGCGACGGCGCTGCTGCCGGTCGTGCACCTGTCCGCCGCCTACATCCGCGACGAGGACCGCGTGACCGGCCTCAACGCCGGCGCCGACGGCTACCTGGTGCATCCGGTGGAGCCGGCGGTGCTGGTGGCCACCCTGCAGGCGCTGATCCGCGCGCGCACCGCCGAAGACGAACTGCGCCGCAGCGAGCAGCGCTTCCGCGCCATCTACGACCAGGCGCAAAGCGGCATCGCGCTGCTGGACGGGGCGGGGCGCTTCCAGGACGCGAACCCGGCGATGCTCCGGCTGCTGGGGCGCGAGCGCGCGGCACTGATGGGCCAGCCGATCAGCGCCCTGGCGCCCGCCGAGTGGCAGGGTTTCGTCGATGCGCAGCTGGCGCGCCCCGCCACCGGGCGGCCGCCCTGGCGCGGCGAGTTCCCGCTGCTGGACGCGGGCGGCCGCCCCGTGTACCTGGAGTGGAGCGTGTCCTCGCACGTGGAGCCGGGGGTGCGCATCGCGATCGCGCTGGACGTGTCGGAGCGCTACGAACTGGAGCAGCGCCGCCGCGACGTGCTGGAGCGCGAGCAGGCGGCGCGCCAGGTGGCCGAGCGCCACAGCCGCACCAAGGACGATTTCATCGCGGTGCTCTCGCACGAACTGCGCACGCCGCTGAACGCGATCGTCGGCTGGGTGCACATCCTCAAGCGGCGCGGCACCACGCCCGAGGGCATGAAGGGCCTGGACGCGATCGAGCGCAACGTGAAGACGCAGGCGCGCATCATCTCGGACATCCTCGACGTGTCGCGCATCAACTCGGGCAAGCTGCGCCTGGACCGCGAGTGGACCGACCCCGCGGAGCTGGTGACCAGCTCGATCGAGGCGCTGTCGGCGAGCATCGCCGAAAGGAGCATCGAGGTGGAGGCCGACGTCGAGGACGCGCATGCGCCGGCGCTCGTCGATCCCGCGCGTTTCCAGCAGATCTTCTGGAACCTGATGACCAATGCCATCAAGTTCTCGCCCCCGGGCAGCCGCATCCTCGTGCGGCTGCAGCGCCGCGGGGAGCGGCTCGTGCTGGAGGTGCAGGACTTCGGGCAGGGCATCAACCCCGAGTTCCTGCCGCACCTGTTCGACCGGTTCACGCAGAGCGATGCACCCGGCAACCGGCGCCACGGCGGGCTCGGGCTGGGCATGTCGATCGTCAAGCACCTGGTGGACCTGCACGGCGGCGAAGTCGCCGCGGCGAGCGACGGCGAAGGCCAGGGCACGCGCGTGCGGATCGACCTGCCGGCGGAGGCGCAGGGCGACACCCAGCCCCATGAGGCCGTCGACACGGGAGGCGGTCCGGAGGCGGAGGAAGCCGGCGCG
Organism: Ramlibacter sp.; assembly: GCA_036401715.1. Lineage (GTDB taxonomy): Bacteria > Pseudomonadota > Gammaproteobacteria > Burkholderiales > Burkholderiaceae_C > Ramlibacter. Next base: position 2,715 of record DASWUI010000293.1, read on the forward strand.
GATGCGCTGCGAGACGTCGACGTGCTGGTGGTGGAGGACGATCCCGAGGCCACCGAGATGATGACGCTCGTGCTGTCCGACCGCGGCGCGCGCGTGCGCATCGCAGGCGACTACGACAGCGCGGTGCGCGCGCTGCAGCAGGCCTGGCCCGACGTGCTGGTGAGCGACATCGGCCTGCCCGGGCGCGACGGCTAC
>DASWUI010000294.1:0-3939 GCA_036401715.1 Ramlibacter sp.
GGAAGAGGAGCGGCGCGAGGAACAGGCCCGCCGCGAGGAGCAGGCGCGGCGCGAGGAGCAATATCGCCGCGAGGAACAGGCGCGCCGCGAGGAAGCGTGGCGTCGCGAACGGGCGCTGGCGGAGCAGGCGCGGCGCGAACAGGAGCGCCGGGAGCAGGAAGTGTGGCTGCGGCAGCAGCAATACCCGCAACCCTATCCGCAGTACCAGTACCAGCCGCAGCGGCCCGCCCCGATGGGCGTGCCGGCCCGCCGGGTCAGTTGACGCGGCGCGTGTAGGTACGGGTGACGGAGGCCGGCTTCTCTTCTTCCGGCGGCAGGTAGATCGTGGTGCGGTCGATCTTGGCGTCGAAGGCGGCGATTTCGGCGCTCGCGCAGCGGATCACGGCGCGGTCGAGGGGATGGCACTGGCGCTGGCTCAGCTTGGTGAGCTCCTGGGACTGGTCGATGTGGGCACGGACCTGGGCGGGATCGACCATCAGGGCAAAGGGATTGGCGGCCAACGCTGTCGTCATTTTCTTGGACTCCTTGCTTGAATTCGCGCTCTCGGCACGTTGTTCTGGGATGGGCAAACTGTCGGCCCTGGTCCCCGGAGGCAAGGTCAGCCGAGTGCGTTACACCTTGTAGGACGGTGGCGCACCGCCGGTCGGGTTGAAGCGGCTTGCAAGCGGAGTTGCACAATAGGCGCATGCCCTTCATGCCGCCCTTCGTCGCCCCCACCTTCCACCAGGATGCGCAGAGCGCGCTGGACCAGGTGCGCGCGATCTACGCACAGCAGATCAACCACCTGCGCGAGGCGATGCAGCGCTTCGTCGCCGGCGAGGTGATGCCCTCGCGCGTGCGGGCCTGCTACCCGTACGTGCGCATCCACACCGACAGCCTGGTGCCGCAGGCGGCGCTGGAGAACGCGGGCCTGTCGTACGGCTTCGTCGCGAGCGTGGGCCGCTACGAGACGACGCTGACGCGCCCGGACCTGTACGCGAACTACTACCTCGAACAGTTCCGCCTGCTGCTGCAGAACCACGGCGTGCCGCTGGAAGTGGGCACCAGCAACGAGCCGATGCCGATCCACTTCTCCTTCGCGGAGCACGACCACATCGAGGGCAACCTGCCGCCGGCGCGCCGCATGATGATGCGCGACCTGTTCGACCTGCCGGACCTGGGCAACATGGACGACGGCATCGCCAACGGCACCATGCGCTTCGGCCAGGCCGACGCGCACCCGCTGTCGCTGTTCACCGCCTCGCGCGTGGACTACTCGCTGCACCGCCTGCGGCACTACACGGGCAGCACGCCGGACTGGTTCCAGAACTTCGTGCTGTTCACCAACTACCAGTTCTACATCGACGAATTCATCAAGCTGGGCCACGAGGAGATGAACCGGCCGGACAGCGAGTACGTCGCCTTCGTCGAACCGGGCAACGTGGTGACGCGGCGCGTGGGGCTGCCGCGCGAGGCCTTCGACAGCCTGGGCGCGCCGCCGCCGCGGCTGCCGCAGATGCCGGCGTACCACCTGATCCGCCCGGGGCACGGCGGCATCACGATGGTGAACATCGGCGTCGGCCCGGCCAACGCGAAGAACATCACCGACCACGTCGCGGTGCTGCGGCCGCATGCCTGGATGATGCTGGGGCACTGCGCGGGCCTGCGCAACAGCCAGCAGCTGGGAGACTACGTGCTGGCGCACGGGTACGTGCGCGAGGACCACGTGCTGGACGAGGAGCTGCCGCTGTGGATCCCGATCCCGGCGCTGGCCGAAATCCAGCTCGCGCTGGAACACGCGGTGGCGGACGTCACGCAATGCAAGGGCGCGGACCTCAAGCGCATCATGCGCACCGGCACGGTCGCCAGCACCGACAACCGCAACTGGGAACTTCTGCCCGGCAACGAACCGCAGCGCCGCTTCTCGCAAAGCCGCGCGGTCGCCCTCGACATGGAGAGCGCCACGATCGCGGCCAACGGTTTCCGCTTCCGCGTGCCCTACGGCACCCTGCTGTGCGTGAGCGACAAGCCGCTGCACGGGGAGATCAAGCTGCCCGGCATGGCCAACCAGTTCTACCGCGAGCGGGTGGACCAGCACCTGCGCATCGGCATGCGCGCCATCGAGATCCTGCGCTCGCAGGGGCCGCAGCGGCTGCACAGCCGCAAGCTGCGGGCCTTCGACGAGGTGGCGTTCCAGTAGGGGCGCTCAGCCCTTGGCTGCCGGCTGTCCGGGCGCGGCCCGGGCGCGGCGCTGCCGGCGCCGGCCGCCCCGGAACGGCGTCGCCCGCCCGAGCAGCAGCAGCACGGCGATCCCCGACACCATCCCCGTGGTGAGCGCGTAGCCGGCGGCCACGAAATACTCCAGTTCCTGGCTCAGGACGTACAGCGCGGTCAGGGCGGACACGAGCATCGTCACGGCCGCCATGAAGAAGGCCAGGAAGTCGCCCAGCACCACCTTCTGCCCGCAACTGGCGCAGGCCGAGATGTCGCGCAGGAAGAGGCTGCGGACGCTCAGCATCCTGCTGCATCGGGGACAGCGGTAGTTCATCGCGGCTGCTCCTGTGGGAACGCGAAAGCTACTCCGCCCGCGCGCGCAGCGCAACCACCCGCGGATGCGAGGTACCCGCCCGCGCGCTACAAGGCCGCTTCGGTTTCGATCACCGTGGCCATCGCCTCGCCCAGCCGCACCGGCCGCGTCGGCGCCCAGTCCGGGGTGAACGTCAGCACGTTCTTCGGGAACAGCATGACCACGGTCGAACCGAGCAGGAAGCGGCCCATCTCCGCGCCCCGCGCCAGCACGATCTGCTGGTCGTCGTAGCGCCACTCGCGCGGCGCGCGCGTGCGCGGCGGGTTGACGACGCCGTGCCACACGGTCGCCATGCTGCCGACGATGGTGGCGCCGACCAGCACCATGACCATGGGGCCGTGGGCGCAGTCGAATTCGCAGACCACCCGCTCGTTGCGCGCGAACAGGCTGGGCACGTGGCGGGCCGTCAGCGGGTTGACCGAGAACAGGTCGCCGGGGACGTAGATCATCCGCTTCAGCCGGCCCTCGCAGGGCATGTGGATGCGGTGGTAGTCCTTGGGGGCGAGGTACAGCGTGGCGAAGTGGCCGTGGTCGAAGCGGTGGGCGAGCGCCTGGTCGCCGCCGACCAGGGCGCGGGTGGAGTAGCTGTGGCCCTTGGCCTGGAACAGCTGGTCGCGCTCGATCGGGCCGAACTGGCTGATCGCCGCGTCCACCGGGCAGATGAAGGGGGCGGCGGAGAGGGGCCGCGCGCCTTCGCGCAGCGGACGGGTGAAGAAGTCGTTGAAGGTGGCGTAGCTCTCGATGCGCGGGTCGGCGGCCTCGCTCATGTCCACCCCGTAGTGGGCGACGAAGCGCCGCACCATGGCGCGCGTGAGGGGGCCGAGCCGCATGCCCGCGACCTTCCCCATCACCACGGTCAGCAGCTTCTTGGGCAACAGGTACTGCTGCGTGATGGGGAGCGGGGGAAGCAAGGGAAACAAGCGGCGGCCTTCGCGTGGCAAAACGAAAATTCTACGGCGGCGCGCGCAAGGCCGGGTTGGGCCACAATGGCCGCCGCCCATGACCGAGCCGCTCTTCGAAGCCCGCGACCTCACCAAGCGTTACGGCAGCACGACCGTGGTCGACGCCCTCTCCTTCCGCATCGCCGCCGGCGAGTGCCTGGGCGTGATCGGCCCCAACGGGGCGGGCAAGACCACCACCATCCGCATGTGCCTGGGGCTCACCGATCCCGATGCCGGCGAGATCCGGGCCCTCGGGCTGCGCATGCCGCAGGACGCGCTGGCGATCAAGGCGCAGCTCGGCGTGGTGAGCCAGTTCGATTCGCTGGACCCGGACTTCACCTGCGCCGAGAACCTGCTCGTGTATGGCCGCTACTTCGGCATGCGGGAACAGCGCATCCGCGAGCGCATCCCGCAGCTGCTGGAGTTCGCGGC
>DASWUI010000295.1:0-6760 GCA_036401715.1 Ramlibacter sp.
GCGGCGCTCCCCGTTTTCCGGATGCCTTGGATCGCCGCCTGCGCGGGGACGACGACCTCTGGGACAATGCCGCCATGTCCCAGACCCTCACCATCACCCGCCCCGACGACTGGCACCTGCACGTGCGCGACGGCGCCGCCATGGCCTCGGTCGTGCCGCATTCGGCGGCGCAGTTCGGCCGGGCGCTGATCATGCCCAACCTGAAGCCGCCGGTGACCACGGCGGCCCTGGCCGCGGCCTACCGCGAGCGCATCCTGGCCGCCACCCCGCAGGGGCTGGACTTCGAGCCGCTGATGTCTCTGTACCTCACCGACAACCTGGCCCCCGACGAGATCGTGCTGGCCCGGCGTGCCGGGGTGGTGGCGGTGAAGCTCTATCCGGCCGGCGCCACCACGAACAGCGACGCCGGCGTGACCGACATCCGCAAGACCTACAGGACGCTGGAGGCGATGCAGCGCACCGGCATGCTGCTGCTGGTGCACGGCGAGGTGACCGATCCCGCCGTGGACATCTTCGACCGCGAGGCGGTGTTCCTGGAGACGCAGCTCAAGCCGCTGCGCCGCGATTTCCCCGAGCTGAAGATCGTGGTGGAACACATGACCACGAAGGAGGCCGTTCAGTACGTGCGCGACAGCGACCGCTTCACCGCCGGCACGATCACCGCGCACCACCTCCTGTACAACCGCAACGCGATCTTCACCGGCGGCATCCGCCCGCACTACTACTGCCTGCCCGTGCTCAAGCGCGAGGTGCACCGGCAGGCGCTGGTGGAAGCGGCCACCAGCGGCAGCCCGAAGTTCTTCCTGGGCACCGACAGCGCGCCGCATCCGGCGGTGCTCAAGGAGCACGCCGTGGGCTGCGCCGGCTGCTACACGGCCCTCTCGGCCATGGAGCTGTACGCCGAGGCGTTCGACGGCGTGGGCGCGCTCGACAAGCTGGAAGGATTCGCCAGCTTCCACGGCGCCGACTTCTACGGCCTGCCGCGCAATGCCGGCACGCTCACGCTGAAGAAGCAGCCCTGGCAGCTGCCGGAGAAGGTGCCGTTCGGCGAGGCCGAACTCAAGCCGCTGCGCGGCGGCGAGACGCTGGCCTGGAAGGTGGTCGCGTGAGCACCGCCGCGAGCCGCGCCAACGAGGCCGCCCTCATCGTCGACGCGGACAACATCTCCGACGCCGCCACCATCGAGCGCGGGCTGGCGCACATGCACGAACAGGGCTGGCGCCTCACCGTGCGGCGCGCCTACGGCGGGCACGAGAAGCTCGCGGGGCTGAAGGATTGCCTGCTGCGCCACGGCATCCGCGCCCTGGTCAACCAGGGCAAGGGCACGACCGATGCGCTGATCTGCGTCGACGTGATGGACCTGTTCCACGTCGCCGAACTGCCCGACATCGTCGCCATCGCGTCCAGCGACGCGGATTTCGCGCCGCTGGCCGTGCGCCTGCGCGAAGCGGGCATCCGCGTGATCTGCTTCGCCCAGCGCGCCAAGGCCGCCGGGGAGGAACTCGCCAAGGTGTACGAGCAGGTGGTCTTCCTGGACGACGTGCCCGCGCCGCCGCCGGCGCGTGCGGCGCGCAAGGCGCCCGCGAGGAAGGCAGCCGCGAAGGCGAAGCCGCCCGAGCCGCAGGACCCGGTGCGCGCGGCGCTGTCCGGGGTGCCCGGCTTCGCCGATGGCGCGTGGGTGGCGATGAACGAGGTCGTGAATCGCCTGCGTGCCGACAAGCTCCTGAGCAAGAGTGCCAGCGGCCCGCGCTTCCTCGCGAAGAACGCGCCCTACGTGGAACTCGCGCCGGCTTCGCAGCCGAACAAGGCGCGCCTGAGGGCCGGCGCGCGCTGATGGACCTGGATGGGTTGCGGCCGTGGTTCGCGCCCTGGCGCGATCCCGGCGAGGCGGTCGCCGCTGCCGTCGCCGCCGGCACGCCCCAGCACGAGGCGCTGAACGCCGCCGGCGCCGCGCCGGTGCGCTTCGTCCCGCAGGAGCAGCTTCCCGCCGGGACGGCCTACGAGCAGTTCATCTTCGAGACGCGCCAGTGCCCCGTGCGGCCCGGGCTGCACGACTTCTTCAACGGCCTGGTGTGGTTGCGCTTTCCGCGCACGAAGGCGGCGCTCAACCGCCTGCAGGCGCGGGAGATCGCCCGTGCCGGCATCGGTGCGCGTCGCGGCCCCGTGCGCGACGCGATCACCGTGTTCGACGAGAACGGCGCCCTGCTGGCCGCACCGCCGCAACTCTGGGAAGCGTTGCTGGCGCGCGAATGGCGGCGCCTGTTCGTGGAGCTGCGGCCGCTGTGGCGCGGCGCCCGCCTGCTGGTGTTCGGCCATGCCCTGCTGGAGCAGCTGGCGGTGCCGAGAAAACCGCTCACGGCCCATGTCTGGTGCGCTCCCGTTGCTCTCGATTCAGGAGCGGACGCGGACGGATGGCTGGCCGCGCAATGCACCGGGGAAGCGCTGGCCGCCAAGCCCTTCACCCCCCTGCCGGTGCTGGGCATCCCGGGCTGGTGGGCCGCGAACGAGAACTTTTCCTTTTATGATGACTCCTTCGTATTCCGTCCACGCAAGACGCCAGAACCCACTCCAACAAGAACGTCCGCGGGCTCCTCGCGCTCTTGATTTCCACTGTGGCAGCCCCAACTGGCGCGCGGGGGTGACTGTCTCCCACCCTTCGGAGTTTTCCAAGCAATGAAACGCATCTTCCTGTTCGTCCTGACCAACCTGGCGGTGGTGGTGGTGCTCGGCATCGTCTCCAGCCTGCTCGGCGTCAACCGCTACCTGACGGCGAACGGCCTCAACCTGGGCCAGCTGCTCGGGTTCGCCCTGATCATGGGCTTCGGCGGCGCCTTCATCTCGCTGCTGCTGTCCAAGCCGATCGCGAAGTGGAGCTCCGGCGTGCAGGTCATCGACCAGCCGCGCAACGCCGACGAGGCCTGGATCGTCGAGACGGTGCGCAGGTTCGCCACCCAGGCCGGCATCGGCATGCCCGAGGTCGGCGTGTTCGAGGGCGAGCCCAACGCCTTCGCCACGGGCGCCTTCAAGAACAACGCGCTGGTGGCGGTGTCCACCGGGCTGCTGCAGGGCATGACGCGCGAGGAAGTCGAGGCCGTGATCGGCCACGAGGTCGCGCACATCGCCAACGGCGACATGGTCACCATGACGCTGATCCAGGGCGTGATGACCACCTTCGTCGTGTTCCTGTCGCGCGTCATCGGCTACCTGGTCGACGGCTGGCTGAGCCGCGGCGAGCAGCGCTCCGGCCCCGGCATCGGCTACTACGTGACCACCATCGTGCTGGACATCCTGCTGGGCTTCCTGGCGGCGATCATCGTGGCCTGGTTCTCGCGCCAGCGCGAGTTCCGCGCCGACCGCGGAAGCGCGCAGCTGATGGGCCGCAAGCAGCCGATGATCAACGCGCTGGCCCGCCTGGGCGGCATGGTCCCCGGCGAACTGCCCAAGGGCCTGCAGTCCATGGGCATCACCTCCGGCGTGGGCAAGCTGTTCTCCACGCACCCGCCCATCGAGGAGCGGATCGCGGCGCTGCAGAACGCGCAGTAAGCGTCGTGCCCGTCGTCCCCGCGCAGGCGGGGACCCCAGGCCTCCAGGACTGCCCGCTTCGCGGGCAGTTTTCTTTTGGACGCCCTGGGTTCCCGCCTGCGCGGGAATGACGAAAGAGGGGCCGCCAGCGCCCGGGCGGCGAAGAGGGGATAATTCCCTCCGTGAAGCCCGCCAGGCCGCCGCTGGTGCAAGTGCCGAAAGGCCGCACTGGAGGAACGTCCGGACTGCACAGGGCAGCGTAGCAGGTAACACCTGTCCACCGCGAGGTGAGGATCAGAGCAACAGAGACGAGTCCTGTGGTTCGCGCAAGCGGGCTGCGGGGGTGAAACGGGCAATCTCTACGCGCAGCAATGCCAAATAGGCCAGCACACGGAGGGCGGCACGCCCGACCTCCCGATCCCGTGGTCCCGCGGGCAGCTGGCGGGTAGGCAGCATCGAGCCGTGGGGGCGACTCCCGGCCCAGAAGAATGGCGGTCAAGCCTGGGCGACCAGGCTCACAGAATCCGGCGTAACGGCGAGCTTCACAACTATTCGCAGGCTGGGGTGCAAGCGAAGCGGCACCCCGGCGATCAGCGGCAGGCCCCCGCACCCCCGCTCTTGAGCGCCTGCGCGCGCTGCGGCGTCGCCGGGTGGCTGCTCAGGAGCTCGAACCAGCCGCCGTCCTGCCGCGGCGCCTTGGCGCCGGCGTCGCCTTCCACCTTCAGCAGCAGGTCCGCCATCGGTTCGGTCCGTCCGCCCGTGCGCGCCATCAGCGCCACGGCGAAGCAGTCGGCTTCCGCCTCGTGATTGCGCCGGTACGACAGGCCCGTCAGCAGCGAACTGCCGGTGGACAGCAGCCAGGACACGTCCCCCAGCGCCAGCCCCAGGCCCACGTTCAGCACGCCCTGTTCCACCAGCAGGCGCGTGGTGTGGCGGTGCATCACGTGGCCGATCTCGTGGGCCAGCACGCCGGCCAGCGCGTCGTCGCCCAGCCTGTGCTTCTCCGCCAGTTCGACCATGCCGTCGGTCAGGACGATGGTTCCCCCGGGCAGCGCGAACGCGTTGGCGCCCATGCCGCGCCGGAAGTGCAGCACCAGCCGCGGCTGGTAGCTGCCGTAGCGGCGCAGCTCCGGCGGCAGCGAGCGCGCGAGCGCTTCGAAGCGCCCGCGCAGCGCCTCCTGGCGCTCGGCGGGCACCTTGCTCGGTTTCAGCCAGCCCTGGTCCAGGTCGCGCATGACCCGGTCGGTCAGGCTCGTCTCCCAGCCCAGGGGCACCTGGCGCGTGAGCTGCGTCGCCGCCCACGGGGTGCCCCAGCGATAGAAGGCGAGCACCAGCGCCGCCGCCGCCAGCAGCACTCCCGCGAACATCGACCAGCGCGTCTGCATGTGCTGCGCCAGCGAACCCTTGTGGCCGGCAGCCGCCAGCGCCTGCTGCCAGGAAGCGGGGTCGTCGAGCTGCAGGCTGCCGTTGGCGCCGAGGTCCACGGTGAGCTTGCGCGGCATGCGGCCGGCGCTCCAGCGCTCGGGCCAGCCGACCTGCTCGTTGCGCAGCTCCAGCAGCTCGCCGCTGCCGGCCTGCAGCACCAGGGAAGGCCCGCGCGGGCCGGGCTGCAGCCGCAACCGCACCTCGCGCGCCGCGCTGCTGCGGCCGTCGAACCAGAGCCCGCGCAGCGCCTCGCCCACTAGCCCACCAGCTCCAGGCCGACCGCGTCGGCGATCGCGTCGCCCACCGCCTGCTCCTCGCGCGCGAGCTGGCCCGCCAGCTGGTCGAGCCCGCCCTTGACGTGCAGGGTGACCGAGCCGGTCTTCATCCGGTACTCGCTGACCCTGGCGAACGGGCGGTAGAAGCCCAGCGTCAGCAGCGAGAGAAGCACGTTCTTCACCCGCAGGCCCACGTAGCCCCAGGGCTTGAGCCTGCACTTGAAGCGCGCCACGCTGCTCACGCCGATGTTGTTCCACACCAGCTGGAACATGCGCGCCTCCCGGTAGGCGCGCGCCGGGGCGGAGGCCAGGAACAGCAGGAAGATCGCGGCCACGCCGATCGCCAGGCCGAGGAAAGCGGCCATCATGCCGCCGCCCTTCATGCCCTTGAGCAGGGCGAAGGAGCCGCCCAGGGCCGCCGTGAGCAGGCCCAGCACGATCACCAGTCCCAGCAGGAACACGCCCAGGGTGGCGAGCCAGATGCGCACGAAGTCGCCGAACTGCGGTTTCCAGCGGCCCGGCTGGCCGCCGATGCGGCCGCGCGCGACGGTCAGGCTCTTGTAGTTGTATTCGAGCCGGATCGCGCACAGGATGCTGGCGATGGCGCAGGCCAGGCCGATGCCCAGCGCGGTGGCCAGCGAGCCGGTGCCGCGTTCCTTCGGGATGTACAGGCCGATGAGGCTGAAGCCGGCGCCCCAGATCGCCGCGAAGGCGAACACGGGCCAGCTCGCCCGGTACACCTCGCCCCAGCCGGCGGTGAATTGCAGCCGCACGCCGCGCCAGCGCGTCGCGTTGAAGCGGAAGCGCATGGCGCTGGCCCAGAAGTAGGGCGCGAGCACCGCGCCGCCCACGAGCATGACGGCCACCGTCGTGTCCTGGCCCGTCTCGGCGGCGAACTTGAAGGCGGCGTACAGCGCGACGAAGAGGATGAAGCCGACCAGCATGCGCCGGGTCTGGGCGGTGAATTCCAGCGGGCTGTCGGCCACCATGGTGTGGCCGTAGAAGTACTGCGCGGTGCGGCGGCGTGCCAGGGGCGTGTAGAAGCCCAGCGTCACGATGGACAGCAGCAGGTTGACGATCCAGACGCGGAAGTACTCGCCGCCCGAACCGGTGAATTCCAGCGGCCACGCGGTGATCCCCGCCCGCGCCGGTGCGTTGCCTTCCTGCATCTCCAAGCCCCCAACAGGTGTCCGGCCCAGTGTAGCGGGGTGGGCTTCAGCCGGCCAGTTGCAGGGCCTCGATCCGTTGTACGTGCGCCAGCAGGGAGCGCTTGGCCACCGGCCACATCCGCGGCGGCACGTCGGCGTAGGCGAGCTCCACCCAGTCCTCCAGCGTGCCGGCGGGGCGTTCGCGCATGGCCGCGACGATGCGTGCCTCGCGCTGCAGGCGGTGGGCCTTGAGCATCTGGATCGCGCGTCGGGCGAACCCCAGCACGTGCCCGTGCGCGGGCAGGATGAACTCGATGCCGTGCGCGTCGCACGCGGCGGCCAGCCGGTCCAGCGACTCGAGGTAGGCCGTCATGTCGCCGTCCGGCGGGT
>DASWUI010000296.1:0-3433 GCA_036401715.1 Ramlibacter sp.
GTCGAACGTCGAATACTTCGACGAGCCGGCACTGGCGGTCATGCTGTGCGCGGTGCCGCCCGACCAGTACCGGGTGTTCTCCGGCGTGGCGCCGCTCGCGCCGACCTTCACTCCGCACACCGCGCTGGTGCATGCGGATGCGGGCACGCCCGACGTCGCCGAGCTGATTGCGGAGATGGCCGACCGCACCACCACCGGCTACCTGTTCGGCGGGCTCGCTTCCAGCCGCGGCGACGTCGTGCAGTTCGCCGTCGCCGGCAACGGCAACCTGCAGGGCCACGGCAAGGCGGGCGGCGTGTTCCGCGGCGGCCTGTCCGGCGTGGCCTTCGCCGAAGGCGTGCAGCTGGTGTCGCGCGTGACGCAGGGCTGCCAGCCGATCGCGGCCGCCCGCACCATCAGCAAGGCCGAAGGCAACCTGCTGCTCGAACTCGACGGCGAGCCCGCGCTGGACGTGCTGCTGGAAGACCTGCAGGTGACGCTGGAACAGCCGCAGGCCGCGATGGCGGCGCTGCGCGCGACGCTGGTGGGGCTGACGCAGGCTTCGGAAGACGTGATGAACCGCGCCGGCCACTTCGGCGCCGACGTCCTGGTGCGCCACATCATCGGCCTGGATCCGCGCCGCCGCGGCGTGGCGATCGCGGACAAGGTGGAGGAGGGCATGCGGCTGGCGTTCTGCCGCCGCGACGTCGAAGCCGCGCGAGCGGACCTGGTGCGCATCTGCGCCGAGATCCGCGAGGAGCTGGAGCCGGAGGAGCTGCCGCTGGCGGTGGCCAGCGCGCTGGCGGCGTCGGATGCGCTGGCCGCGCCGACGCCGGCGCGGCAGATCGCCGGCGCCATCTACGTCAGCTGCGCGGGACGCGGCGGGCCGCACTTCGGCGGGCCGAGCGCGGAGATGCAGATCGTCCGCCGGGCGCTGGGGGACGTGCCGCTGGTGGGGTTCTTCGCGGGCGGGGAGATCGCGCGCAGCCACCTGTATGGGTATACGGGGGTGCTGACGGTGTTTCGTTGAGGGCGTGTGTCGTGGTTCGGGCTGGGCCGCTCACCACGACCTGCGGGAACTCACGCTCATGTCATTGCGGGCTCGACACCCGCAATCCACGCGACGCCCCCTACCGCCGCAACTGCGTGAACGCCGAAAACTCCCAGCTGCGCATCGCCAGCACCAGCGTGTAGCCCTCGCGTTCCTTCTGCGGCAGCTTCTGGTCCGCCTGGTGCTGCTGCGCGAAGTCCTGCGCCACCCGCTGCAGGCGGTCCACGAAGGACGGCGCGATCGCCCGGCTGACGGAGCCGTGCACCAGCAGCAGCGTCTCGCCGTGGCCGTCGAAGCCGCCGCCGAAGTAGTCGAGCACCGCGTGGTCGCGGAAGTAGTCCATCACCGGACCGTGCGGCCGCCAGCGGAAGGTCTTGGCGAGCTTGAGGCGGTAGCGGTTCAGCGGCTTGAGCTCGATGATGCCGATGCGATCGAGCTGCGCGAAGTAGCGGATGCACTCGGCCTCCGAGAGCCGGTACTCGGTGGCGATCTGCTCCAGCGTCCACTGCGACAGCACGCAGATCGCGCACAGCAACAGCTTCTTGTCGGCCACCACCGCCTTCTCCTGCTCCTGCGTCAGCTCGCTCAGGAGCGGCTGCGCGTCCGCCACGCGCCGCGCCAGTTCGGCGAAGTCGATCTTGAGCACGCGGCAGATCGCGTCGATGCGCGACAGGGCCATGTCGCCCTTGGCCAGCATGCGCTTGACGCTCGACTCGGCCATCCCCAGGCCCTGCGCCAGGTCGGCATAGGTCATCTGGGCGGCTTTCAATTCCTTCTTCAGGGCGCTGACCAGGTCGGCGGTGGTGCTCATGGGAGTACAGGATTTCGATACCGGGAGGGCAACAGCCTGGCAATGTAGCCGAAATGGCGCGACCATACGCCCGCTGCTGGAGACACTGCGTGCCTTCCCACCAGGAGCTGCCATGCACCTCGCACCGACCCGGACCGAAGCCTCGCTGCTGATCGCCCTCGGCCTGCTGTTCGCCCTGGCCGTGTTCGGCCCGGCGCTCGCCCAGCCGCCGCACGCGCACGACTTCGCCGACACCCGCTCCCTCTGGGGCATTCCGCACGCGCTGGACGTGCTGTCCAACCTGCCGTTCGCCATCGGCGGCTGGCTCGGACTCTCCGCGTTGCGCCGCGCACCGGCCGGCAGCGTGCCCGCGGCCGAGCGCCGGTGCGCGCAGTTGTTCTTCGGCGGCCTGCTGGTGACGGCAGCCGGTTCCGCCTGGTACCACTGGGCGCCCGACGACCTGGGGCTCGCGGTGGATCGCATCGCCATGGGCGTCGCCTTCGCCGGCCTGCTGGGACTGGTCGCGGCCACGGGCGTGAGCGGGCGCGCCGGCCTCGGCCTGGCGGGCGCGCTCCTGCTGCTGGCACCGGCCGCGGTGCTGGCCTGGCTGTTCACGGGCAACGTGCTGCCCTGGGCCTTCGTGCAGTTCGGCGGCATCGCCCTGGTCGTGCTGGCGCTCACCCTGCCAGCACGCGGCGATGGCCTGCAGGTGCGCTGGAGCCTCGTTCTGCTGGCGTATGCAGTCGCCAAGCTGTTCGAAGCCCAGGACCACGGCATCTACGAGGCGAGCGCGCAGTTGCTGTCCGGCCACACGCTCAAGCACGTGACCGCGGCTTTCGCCGCGTGGCCCGTGATCTCCGCGGTGGCCGCGCGCGTGCAGCGGCAGAATGGCCCGGACCCGGTGGTGCACGCCGCCTGAGGAGGAGAACAACGATGGACCACACCGCCGTGGCGCAAGCCCTGCCGGCGCCGCACGCCGCTGCCCACCCCAACCAGTTCGCGCTGCTGCGGCAGCGCCGATTCGCCCCCTTCTTCTGGACGCAGTTCGCCGGCGCCGCCAACGACAACCTGTTCAAGTTCGCGTTCACCGTGATGGTGACCTACCAGCTGCAGGTCGGCTGGCTGCCGCCGGCGATGGCGGGGCTGGTGATCGGCGCGCTGTTCATCCTGCCCTTCCTGCTGTTTTCCGCCACCAGCGGCCAGCTCGCCGACAAGTTCGACAAGCGCAGCCTGATCCTCTTCGTGAAGTGGCTCGAGATCGGGATCATGGCGCTGGCCGCCCTCGGCTTCTTCAGCGCCAACGTACCCATCCTGCTCGCGTGCACCTTCCTCATGGGCCTGCACTCGACGCTGTTCGGGCCGGTGAAGTTCGCCTACCTGCCGCAGCACCTGGGCGAGCGCGAGCTCACCGGCGGCAACGGCATGGTGGAGATGGGCACCTTCGTCGCCATCCTGCTGGGCAACGTCGCCGGCGGGCTGATCGTCGCGATCCCGCAGGTCGGCCCCCACTGGGTCGGCATCGGCTGCATCGCGCTGGCCGCCGCGGGCCGGCTGGTGGCGCACTGGGTGCCCGCGTCGCCCGCGACCGACCCGGGCCTGAAGATCAACTGGAA
>DASWUI010000297.1:0-1793 GCA_036401715.1 Ramlibacter sp.
CGGGGATGCGCCGCACCTGCAGCGGCACGCCGGCCCGCTGCATCTGGCGCTCGAAGGCGTCGAGGGTGGCGACGTCCGCCAGCCCGTTGTCCTCGCCATGGATGCTCAGCGTGCCATGGCGCGGCCACAGGTCGTGGAGGGTCGCGCCCTGGGTGTCGATCGCGCGGCCGGCGGCATCGGTGATGGTGTTGCAACGGGCGAAGTGGATCGCCTGCGCCACCGTGTCGAGGTTCAGCGGGCCGAACAGGTCCTGGATGCAGCGCAGCGTCTTCGCCTCCACGTTGCCCAGGCTGAAGTCGCGCGCGTAGAGCGCGTCCATGCGGTGGCGGAACGCGGCCCAGGGCGCGCGCTTCCAGGGCGGCAGGAACGGGTTCTCGCGGCGGAACTCGCTGTCCGGGTACGGGATGGTCGCCAGCACCCGGTCCAGCAGGCCGCCGCCGACGCCCTTGCTCTCGGTGGGCACGTTGAACTGGTAGTCCTCCGGCAGGATCACCTGCCGCAGCGCGCGCATGAAATACGCGCGCAGCACGTTGGCGTCGCTGTACACCAGGGTCGGCGCCTTCTGCGACAGGACGATGCGCCCGACGCTGCCGCGCAGCGCGCGCAGTTCGTCCGGATAGCGCCGGGCGCGCGGCCCGCCGCCGCCGGGATCGACCAGGTCGAACTTCCACAGGTCGGCCGGGTGCGTGAGCAGGGCGGTGCTGAGCATGACCGCGCCTATGCAGTGGGCGAAAACGTCGACCTCCGGCTGCTGCGTGACCGCGCGGATGCGCGCGAACGCCACCGGGATGTCCGCGAGCGCGGCGTCCTCGAAATGCCAGGGCAGCCGCGCCGACGCCATGCCCGCGCTCGTGCGCAGGTCCAGCACCCACACGTCGTGCCCGCGCTCGTGCAGGTGCAGCGCCAGGGGCTTGGGCAGCGCCTCGTGCGTGAAGGTCGTGCCGCTGGCGCTGTAGCCGTGGATCAATGCGACCGGGCGGGCGCCCTCGCGCGCGTACCGGGTCAGGCGCAGGCGCACCGGCACGCCCTGGCGCGGCGGTTCCAGTTCGATCTCCTCGATCCGCGGCACCGGCAGGCGCGCCGGCGTCGCCGAGGGCAGCAGTTCGGGCCGCCGGTGGGGCGCGGGATCGGGCGCGCGGAAGGACCACAGGTGGATGCTCACCAGCATGCGCGCCCAGCAGGCCGCCCAGGACGCGAGTTCCGCCAGCGCCACCACCTGGTTTTCCTGGCGCGTGATGCGCACCAGCGGGAAACCCTGCCGCGCGAGGAAGCGGCCATCGAGCTCCAGCATGCCCGGGCCCAGGCCTGCCGGCCATTCGGTGAGCTTCATCTCCGTGAGCTGCCGCCAGGGATTGCTGCAGCGCCCGTAGGTGAGGCGCTTGACGCCGCGCAGCACGTCGCCGGTCTTCAGCAGCGCGCGGCCGTCCTCCGCCTGCTTGAGGATGTCGCCCACGCGCACGGTGTAGTCGAAGCAGCGCGCCTCGGCCGCCCGCGCCGCCGACGCGAGGAACTGCGACAAGCCGAGCGTCTGCCGGGTCGTGCGCAGGACGTACGCATCCCAGAGCTCACGGGTGCCGCGGTTGAGGAACCAGTGCCAGGCCGCCTTCCACTTGCGCCAGCCCTCGCTGCCCGGCTCCTGCCGCAGCAGGTCGAGCTCGCCGTGCACGCGCGCGACCATGAGCGCCTGTTCCTCGCGCCGCGGCTCGGGCCAGGTGATCAGGCGGCGGCGCGTCTGCGCGTCGCCCGCATACACGCGCAGGTACGAGCGCGCGCTGTCCACCTGCAGGGGCGCC
>DASWUI010000298.1:0-4137 GCA_036401715.1 Ramlibacter sp.
CGAAGGCCTGCCCGCCGGGGCAACCCGCCAGGACGCGCCGCGCAACCTGCTCTACACGGTGACCGAGATCTACCCGGAGCACGTGGTGCTCGATGGCAACCACCCCCTCGCCGGCCTTGCGCTGCGCCTGGCGCTGAAGGTGGAAGGGGTGCGGGAGGCGACCGAGGAGGAAATCGGCCGCGGCACGCTCGGGACGGGCTTCTTCCGGATCGGCGACTGAGGGGCCGCGGCGCTCAGCCCGCGAGCTTGAGGCCGGCGATGCCGGCCACGATCAGGCCGATGCACCCGAGCCTCGCCAGCGTCGCGGGCTCGCCGAACAGCACGATCCCCAGCACCACGGTGCCGACCGCGCCGATGCCGGTCCACACCGCATAGGCCGTGCCGACCGGCAGGCTGCGCATGGCCCACCCGAGCAGCACGACGCTGGCGACCATCGCGGCGACGGTGGCGACGCTCGGCCACAGGCGGGTGAACCCATCCGTGTACTTCAGGCCGATGGCCCAGGCGACCTCGAACAGCCCCGCGACGAAAAGAATCAGCCAGGTCATGAGGCGGGCAGTGTAGGCGAGCCCCCATGCAAAAAGCCGGGCTCGCGCCCGGCTTTCCCATCCCGCCCGCTGCGCCCAGGCGCAGCGGCGTCGCGGGCGTCAGCCGCGATAGATCACGCCGTTGTCGACGCGCACGCGGTCGCCCACGCGCAGGTCGCCCGTGGCGGGCACTTCGTACGTGCGGATCACGCCGCGGTCGGACTGCATCGTGATGCGATAGCCGGGGGCGGTCGTCACGCCCTGCTGGTTGCGCGCGATCTGGTTGCCGATGGCCGCGCCGGCCACGCCACCCAGCACGGTCGCCGCGGTGCGGCCCGAGCCGCTGCCGATCTGGTTGCCCAGCACGGCGCCCGCGACGCCGCCGACCACGGCACCCAGGATGCTGGGGTTGGACGGGGCGGCGGTGCCCGCCGGCATGTATTCGATGTTGATGATGCGGCCGTACTCGGTGCCGGCCACCGGGTAGGAGGAGACCGGATAGGTCGGCGACGAGACCGGGTACACCGGCGCGGTCGGGCCATAGGACGAGCAGGCGGCCAGCGAGGCGGCGGCCAGGCCGCCGAGGACCAGCGAAGACAGACGGGAAACCTTGCGCATGAAAATTCTCCTTGATTCGATTCACATGGCGTGTCCCACGTCGGGACGCCCTGTACAGCCATTGAAGCGGGTCAAAGGCACAGGTGGGCGCAGGGAATCGCCCTCCTTGCCGTAGGAGATCGATGGACAGCTTGTCAGCGGGCGCGCACGCGCCCGTACATCAGCTCTTCCCTGTCGAGCCGTAGCCGCCGGCCCCCCGCTGCGTGGCGGGAAAGTCGGCGACCACGTGGAAGGAGGCCTGCACCACCGGCACGACCACCAGCTGCGCGAGGCGCTCCATCGGCTGCAGCGTGAACGCGGTGTCGCTGCGGTTCCAGGCGCTCACCATCAGCTGGCCCTGGTAGTCGCTGTCGATCAGCCCCACCAGGTTGCCCAGCACGATGCCATGCTTGTGGCCCAGGCCCGAGCGCGGCAGGATCAGCGCGGCGTAGCCGGGGTCCTTCAGCCAGATGGCGATGCCGGTGGGCACCAGCTGCCAGGCATTCGGCGCGAGCTCCAGCGGCCCATCGATGCAGGCACGCAGGTCCAGGCCTGCACTTCCGGGGGTCGCATACGTGGGCAGCTGGTCCGCCATGCGCTGATCGAGGATCTTGACGTCGACTTTCATGGATTCCGGTGTTCAGCCCTGCAGGCGGCGCGCGATCTCGGCCACCAGCCGGCGGGCGCATTCGATCTTGGAGGCGCGCGGCAGCTCCTGCACGCCCTGCGCGTCGACCAGCAGCATCTGGTTGTCGTCCTGGCCGAAGGTCAGCGGGCCGATGTTGCCCACCAGCAGCGGGATGCCCTTGCGCTCGCGCTTGGCCTTGGCATGCCTGACGAGGTCGTGGCTCTCCGCCGCGAAACCGACGCAGAACAGCGCCCCGCTCTTCGCCCGGGCGTCCTGCGCCACGGTGGCGAGGATGTCCGGGTTCTCGGTGAAGCGCACCACCGGCGCCTCGCCGCTGCCGTCCTTCTTGATCTTCTGGTCCGCTTCCGTGACCGGCCGCCAGTCGGCCACCGCGGCGGCGGCGATGAAGACGTCCGCCGCGGGCACTTCCGCCTGCGTGGCGGCAAGCATGTCGCGGGCGGACTTCACGTCCACGCGGCGCACGCCGCGCGGGGTGGGCACGCTCACCGGGCCGGCGACCAGCGCCACCTCGGCACCGGCTTCGCGGGCGGCGCGGGCGATGGCGAAGCCCATCTTGCCGGAGGAGTGGTTGGTGATGCCGCGGATCGGGTCCAGGGCCTCGAAGGTGGGGCCGGCGGTGATCACCACCTTGCGGCCCGCCAGCACCTTGGGCTGGAAGAAGGCGACCAGGTCCTCCAGCAGCTGCTGCGGCTCCAGCATGCGGCCGTCGCCCGTCTCGCCGCAGGCCTGGAAGCCGCTGCCCACGCCGAGGATGGTGGCGCCGTCGGCGGCGAGCTGCGCCATGTTGCGCTGGGTCGCGGGGTGGGCCCACATCTCGCGGTTCATGGCCGGCGCGATCAGCAGCGGCACGCGCTCGATCGGGCGCGCCAGGCACATCAGCGACAGCAGTTCGTCGGCCCGCCCGTGCACCAGCTTCGCCATGAAGTCGGCGCTGCAGGGGGCGATGAGGATCGCATCGGACTGCCGCGACAGGTTGATGTGCGGCATGTTGTTCGGCTCGCGCGGGTCCCACTGCGAGGTGTAGACCGGGCGGTTCGACAGCGCCTGCATGGTCACCGGCGTGATGAACTGCTCGCTCGCCTCGGTCATCACCACCTGCACGGTGGCGCCTTCCTTGACGAGGGCTCGGCAGAGTTCGGCCGACTTGTAGCAGGCAATCCCGCCGGTGAGGCCCAGGACGATGTGCTTGCCGGCGAGGTCGTTCATGAGGGCGGAGTGTAGTGGGTCGTGGACTGCGATTCGCTTCCATGGCGCGGCGGCGGCCTGGCTGGCAATCGCGCGCCAGCTTGGGTGGCAGGGGCCGGTACTTGGGGAGGGTCGTTCTCCGGAGACCCCCGTCGCCAGCCGTCTCGCACCCAGGCCCGAGCGAGACACTGCGCAGCGCAGTGCGGCTTTTTCGGCACAGCAGCAAGCCGCGATGAGCACCTTCCTTATAATCTCGCTTTACCACCTCCCGGGAGCCACCCTCCCGACCTGACATGACCAAATTCGTCTTCGTCACCGGCGGTGTGGTGTCCTCCCTGGGCAAGGGAATCGCCTCAGCCTCCCTCGCAGCGATCCTGGAGTCGCGGGGCCTCAAAGTCACCCTCATCAAGCTCGATCCCTACATCAACGTGGATCCGGGCACGATGTCGCCCTTCCAGCACGGCGAGGTGTTCGTGACCGACGACGGCGCGGAAACCGACCTGGACCTCGGCCACTACGAGCGCTTCGTGACGACGCGCATGCGCAAGGCCAACAACTTCACCACCGGCCAGATCTACAAGTCGGTGCTGGAGAAGGAACGCCGCGGCGACTACCTCGGCAAGACCGTGCAGGTGATCCCGCACGTCACCAACGAGATCCAGGAATTCGTGCGCCGCGGCGCCGGCGTCGGCACCTCCAACCAGGTCGACGTGGCCATCGTCGAGATCGGCGGCACCGTCGGCGACATCGAGTCCCTGCCCTTCCTGGAAGCCGTGCGCCAGATGGCGCTCAAGCTCGGCCCCAACAACTCCGCCTTCGTCCACCTCACCTACGTGCCCTGGATCCAGGCCGCCGGCGAGCTCAAGACCAAGCCGACGCAGCACACGGTGCAGAAGATGCGCGAGATCGGCATCCAGCCGGACGCCCTGCTGTGCCGCGCCGACCGCAACATCCCCGAGGACGAGGCCGAGAAGATCAGCCTGTTCACCAACGTGCCGCGCTGGGGCGTGATCAGCATGCCGGACGTGGACACCATCTACAAGGTGCCGCGCGTGCTGCACGAGCAGGGCCTCGACGGCCTGATCTGCGACAAGCTGCGCCTGAACACGCCGCCGGCCAACCTGAAGCGCTGGGACGACCTGGTGTACGAGGTGGAGCATCCGCGCGGCGAGGTGAACA
>DASWUI010000299.1:0-3057 GCA_036401715.1 Ramlibacter sp.
CACTTCGACACGGCCGACCTCGCGTACCTGATGGTCCGGGTGCTCGACCGCGATTCGCGGGCGGTGGGGCCCTGGGCGCCGCAGGTGCCCACCGCGCAACTGCGCAAGGGCCTGCGCACGATGATGAAGACGCGCATCTTCGACGCGCGCATGGTCGTCGCGCAGCGGCAGCGCAAGATCTCCTTCTACATGCAGGCGCTGGGAGAGGAGGCCATCGCCGTCGCGCACGCGATGGCCCTGGAGCCGGGCGACATGTGCTTTCCCACCTACCGCCAGCAGGGCCTGCTGCTCGGGCGCGACGACGTGTCCCTGGTGGAGATGATGTGCCAGCTCATGAGCAACGAACGCGACCCGATCAAGGGCCGGCAGCTGCCCGTGATGTATTCCTTCAAGCGCGCCGGCTTCTTCTCGATCTCCGGCAACCTGGCCACCCAGTACATCCAGGCGGTGGGCTGGGCCATGGCCTCGGCGATCAAGGGCGACACCCGCATCGCCTCCGGCTGGATCGGCGACGGCGCCACGGCGGAAGCGGACTTCCACACCGCGCTGACCTTCGCGCACGTCTACCGCGCCCCGGTGGTGCTGAACGTCGTCAACAACCAGTGGGCGATCTCCACCTTCCAGGCCATCGCGGGCGGCGAGGCCACCACCTTCGCGGCGCGCGGCGTGGGCTGCGGCATCGCCTCGCTGCGGGTGGACGGCAACGACTTCCTGGCCGTGTACGCGGCTTCGCAGTGGGCGGCGGAGCGGGCGCGCCGCAACCTCGGGCCGACGCTGATCGAGTGGGTGACGTACCGGGCGGGCGCGCACTCCACTTCCGACGATCCTTCCAAGTACCGGCCCGCCGACGACTGGGAGCGCTTCCCGCTGGGCGACCCGATCGAGCGACTGAAGAAGCACTTGGTCGGCCTGGGCGCCTGGTCCGAGCAGGAGCACCAGCAGGTGCAGCTGGAGCTGGAAGCGGAGGTCGCGGCCGCGCAGAAGGAAGCGGAGAGCTACGGGACGCTGCTGGACGGCCACATCCCGAGTCCCGCGACCATGTTCGAGGACGTGTACGCCGAGATGCCGGCGCACCTGCGGCGCCAGCGCCAGGAACTGGGGGTCTGACATGCTGACGAAGACCCGGGAACCCGGCGTGCAGGAGCAGGCGGGCGAGCTGCGGCCCATGACGATGATCCAGGCGCTGCGCTCCGCGCTGGACGTGATGATGGGGCGCGACGACAACGTGGTGGTGTTCGGCCAGGACGTCGGCTACTTCGGCGGCGTGTTCCGCGTCACCGAAGGCCTGCAGGCCAGGTACGGCAAGCCGCGCTGCTTCGACACGCCGATCAGCGAGGGCGGCATCGTCGGCGTGGCCGTCGGCATGGCCGCCTACGGGCTGCGGCCGGTGGCCGAGATCCAGTTCGCCGACTACTTCTATCCCGCCTCCGACCAGATCGTCTCGGAGGCCGCGCGCCTGCGTTCGCGCTCGGCGGGCGACTTCACCTGCCCGCTCACCATCCGCATGCCCTGCGGCGGCGGCATCTACGGCGGCCAGACCCACAGCCAGAGCCCGGAGGCGCTGTTCACGCACGTGTGCGGGCTGCGCACCGTGATGCCCAGCAACCCCTACGACGCCAAGGGCCTGCTGATCGCGGCCATCGAGAGCGACGACCCGGTGATCTTCCTGGAGCCCAAGCGCCTGTACAACGGTCCCTTCGACGGCCACCACGACCGGCCGATGGTGCCCTGGTCCTCGCACGCGACGGGCAAGGTGCCCGAGGGCTACTACCGCGTGCCGCTGGAGTCCGCGGCGGTGTTCCGCGCGGGCACGCAGGTGACGGTGCTCGCCTACGGCACCATGGTGTGGGTGGCCGAAGCGGCCGCGCGCGAAAGCGGCATCGACGCGGAGATCATCGACCTGCGTTCGCTGTGGCCCATGGACCTGGACACGGTCGTCGCCTCGGTGAAGAAGACCGGCCGCTGCGTCATCGTGCACGAGGCGACGCGCACCAGCGGCTTCGGCGCGGAGCTGTCGGCGCTGGTGCAGGAGCACTGCTTCTACCAGCTGGAGGCGCCGATCGAGCGGGTCACCGGCTGGGACACGCCCTATCCGCATGCCCAGGAATGGGCCTACTTCCCCGGGCCGGACCGCGTGGCGGCCGCCCTCAAGCGCACGCTGGAGGCCTGACATGGGCATGTACGCGATCAAGATGCCGGACATCGGCGAGGGCATCGCCGAAGTCGAACTCGTGGCCTGGCGGGTGCAGCCCGGCGACATCGTTCGGGAAGACCAGGTGGTCGCCGACGTGATGACCGACAAGGCGACGGTGGAGATCCCGTCGCCGGTGGCAGGCAAGGTGGCCGCGCTGGGGGGCGAACCGGGAACGCTGATGGCGGTGGGGTCGGAGCTGATCCGGCTGGAGGTCGAAGGGGCGGGGAACGTGAAGGCCGATGCACCGGTCGCGGCTGCGGCTCGGACGGACTCCCTCCCCCTCCGGGGGAGGGCGGGGGTGGGGGTCCCGTCGACGCCAC
The DNA here is from genome assembly GCA_036401715.1 of Ramlibacter sp. Lineage (GTDB taxonomy): Bacteria > Pseudomonadota > Gammaproteobacteria > Burkholderiales > Burkholderiaceae_C > Ramlibacter. The sequence continues at coordinate 2,515 of DASWUI010000299.1, forward strand.
CGTCCGCTTCGACCACGTCAGCTTCGCCTACGAGCCCGCCCGGCCCATCCTGCACGACGTGAGCTTCGAGATCCCCGCCGGCAAGACGGTGGCGGTGGTCGGCCCCTCCGGCTCGGGCAAGTCCACGCTGGCGCGCCTGCTCTACCGCTTCTACGACGTGCAGCAGGGCCGCATCACCATCGGCGGCCAGGACGTGCGCGACGTCACCCAGTCCAGCGTGCGCCAGGCGATCGGCATCGTGCCGCAGGACACGGTGCTGTTCAACGACACGGTCGCATACAACATCGCCTACGGGCGTCCCGGCGCCACGCGGGCCGACGTGGAGGAGGCCGCGCGCGCCGCGCGCATCCATTCCTTCATCGAGGCCACGCCGCGGGGTTACCAGACCATGGTGGGCGAGCGCGGCCTGAAGCTCTCGGGCGGCGAGAAGCAGCGGGTGGCGATCGCGCGCACGCTGCTTAAGAACCCGCCGATCCTGATCTGCGACGAAGCGACGTCGGCGCTGGACAGCGCCAACGAGCGTGCCATCCAGGCGGAGCTGAA
>DASWUI010000300.1:0-6425 GCA_036401715.1 Ramlibacter sp.
TCGACCTCCACCAGCGGGAACTGCTGCGCGTAGAAGCGCAGGCGCTGTTCCGCCGTCTTGCAGGCCGGCGGATAGAAGCGGCCGCAGGCGATCAGGGTCTTGTCGGTCCAGGAAGCGGTGCCGACCAGGATGTTGCCAGTCACTGGATTAATATACAGCGATGCAGTCCCCCGATCCGCTGGAATCCCTCAATCCGCAGCAGCGGGAAGCCGCCACCCACGGCACCGGCGGCACGGCGGGGGACACGCGGCCGCTGCTGGTGATCGCCGGCGCGGGCTCCGGCAAGACCAACACGCTGGCGCACCGCGTCGCCAACCTGATCCGGCACGGCGCGGACCCGCAACGCATGATGCTGCTGACCTTCAGCCGGCGCGCGGCGCAGGAGATGGAGCGGCGCGTCGGCGGCGTGCTGCAGAAGGCGCTGGGCCTGCCGGGCACGCAGGCGCTGCCCGACCTGCCCTGGAGCGGCACCTTCCACGGCATCGGCGCGCGCCTGCTGCGCGAGTACGCGCAGCGCATCGGCCTGGAGGAGACCTTCACCATCCACGACCGCGGCGACGCCGAGGACCTGATGGGCATGGTGCGGCACGAGATCGGCCTGTCGGAGGCGAAGAAGCGCTTCCCCCTCAAGGGCACCTGCCTGGGCATCTACTCGCGCGTGCTGAACACGCGCGATCCGCTGGGCCTCGTGCTGCAGTCGGTCTATCCATGGTGCGCGCAGTGGGAGGACGAACTGAAGAAGCTGTTCGGTGCCTACGTCGAAGCCAAGCAGCAGCAGAACGTGCTGGACTACGACGACCTGCTCGCCTTCTGGGCCGACATGATGGCCGAGCCCACGCTGGCGCAGGAGATCGGCGGGCGCTTCGACCACGTGCTGGTGGACGAGTACCAGGACACCAACCGCCTGCAGTCGGAGATCCTGGTGGCGATGAAGCCCACGGGGCAGGGCGTCACCGTGGTCGGCGACGACGCGCAGAGCATCTACTCCTTCCGCGGCGCCACCGTGCGCAACATCCTGGACTTCCCCACGCAGTTCACGCAGCCGGCGCGCATCGTCACGCTGGAGCGCAACTACCGCAGCACGCACCCCATCCTGGACGCCAGCAACGCGGTGATCGCCGCGGCGCGCGAGCGCCACGCCAAGAACCTGTTCACCGACAAGGCCTCCAGCCAGCGGGCGCAGCTGGTGCTGGTGCCCGACGAGGCGCAGCAGGCGCGCTGGGTGGCCGACCAGGTGCTGCGGCAGCGCGAGGCAGGCGCCACGCTCAAGTCCCAGGCCGTGCTGTTCCGCGCCAGCCACCACAGTGCCGCCCTGGAGCTGGAGCTCGCGCGGCGCAACATCCCTTTCGTGAAGTTCGGCGGGCTGAAGTTCCTGGAGGCGTCCCACGTCAAGGACCTGATGGCGGTGCTGCGCTTCGCCCACAACCCGCGCGGGCGGATGGCGGGCTTCCGCGTCGCGCAGCTGGTGCCGGGCATAGGCGCCGCCAACGCCACGCGCCTGCTCGACGCGATGGCGCAGGCGCCCGACCCGCACCAAGCGCTGCAGTCGTTCGAACCGCCGGCGCAGGCCAAGGAAGAATGGCAGCAGCTCGCGGCGCTGTTCGCGAAGCTGGACGATGCGGAGCTCGCGTGGCCGGCGGACATGGAGCTGGCCAAGGGCTGGTACCTGCCGCAGCTGGAGCGCCTGCACGACGACGCCCAGGTGCGCAGGCTCGACATCGAACAGCTCGCGCGGCTGGCGGCCGGCTACGGCAGCCGCGAACGCTTCCTCACCGAGCTGACGCTGGACCCGCCCGAGGTGACCAGCGACCAGAGCGGGCCGCCGCTGCGCGACGAGGACTACCTGATCCTCTCGACCATCCACAGCGCCAAGGGGCAGGAGTGGAAGGCGGTGCACGTGCTCAACGTGGTGGACGGTTGCATCCCCAGCGACATGGCCACCGGCACCAGCGAGGAGCTGGAAGAGGAACGGCGGCTGCTCTACGTGGCGATGACCCGCGCCCGCGAGCACCTGCACCTGATCGTCCCGCAGCGTTTCTACGTCACGCAGCAGTCCGGCGGCGGCGACCGCCACGTGTACGCGGGACGCACGCGCTTCATCAGCGAAGCGATGGCGGCCCGGTTCGAGCAGCTCGCCTGGCCGGAGGCGGCCGCGGTACGCAGCGGCCCCGGCGCCCAGCCGCAGGCGCCGGTGATCCAGGTGCGCGCGCGGGCGCGCGCCGCCTGGAAGTAGCTCAGAACTGCGCCGGCAGCTCCGACTGGACGGCGCGCGCCTTCTCGTCGGCGAACATCCGGTGGACCTGGTGGCCGCCGGTGGCGTCGCCCACCTGCGCGGTCGGCGAGGCGGGGCGGACGTCCCCCGCTTCGGCGCTGTCCCAGGCGCAGCCGCCGAGCTGGATCAGGGCGGCGACGGAAGTCAGGGCAATCAAGGTACGCATTTCATTTCTCCGTTGGCGGGACCCCTCGCCCCGCGGTTTGCCAAAGTGGGCCAGGACACGGACCTAACCCGCCTTACTGCTTACTGCCTCCTCGTGGCCGCCCGGGGCGTTGCCGGGAAGCTCATCCGTTGCGGCGAAACGAAGCAAAACAACCTTCTGGAGCCCGCCGCTGACCACTTGTCCACCCATGCCGGGTGTAACAAGATATTTACATTGCAAGCGTTCGTGCGCAATGTCATCCTGACGGCAAGCTGACAAAAGGCAGCTTTCAGCCATCCGAAAGGGGAATCCAGTGAGACAAGTCCACGGCAGGAACATCGCATTCGCCTTGCTCATGACCGCCACGGCGCTGTTCGCCCGGGCGGAAACGGGCGTGACGGCGACGGAGATCGTCATCGGCATGAGCAATGCCCAGAGCGGCCCGGCCTCCGCGCTCGGCAGGAAGCTCAAGGAAGGCGCGGCGGCCTACTTCAGCCGCGTCAACGATTCGGGCGGGGTGCACGGCCGCAAGATCCGCCTGGTCAGCCACGACGACGGCTACGAGCCCGAGCGCGCCGTCGCCATGACCAACAAGCTGATCAACGAGGACAAGGTGTTCACCCTGTTCGGCTACGTCGGCACCCCGACGTCCAGCGCGGTGCTGCCGCTGGTTTCCAAGAGCGGCGTGCCCTACATCGCGCCGTTCACCGGCGCCGAGCTGCTGCGCAACCCGGTCAACAAGATCGTCTTCAACGTCCGCGCGTCCTACTTCGACGAGACGGAGGGGATGGTCGAGCGACTGACCAAGGACCTGAACATCAAGCGCATCGGCGTGTTCATCCAGGACGACGCCTACGGCAATGCCGGCAAGGCGGGCGTGGTGCGCGCGCTGATGAAGAACAACCTGCAGCTGGCCGGCGAGGGCAAGTACAAGCGCAACACGGTGGACGTGGACGCCGGCCTGGCGGCGCTGAAGGAAGCCAAGCCGGAGGCCGTCGTCATGGTCGGCACCTACAAGGCCTGCGCCGAATTCGTGAAGAAGGCGCGCGCCGGCGGGTTCAACCCGAAGTTCCTCAACGTCTCCTTCGTCGGCACCTCCGACTTCATCCGCGAGGCCGGCAGCGACGGGGAGGGTGTCTACATCACCCAGGTCGTTCCCTCGCCGGACGACGCGGGCCTGCCGCTGGTCAAGCGCTACCAGGCCGACATGAAGGAAGCCGGTGCCGGGGAGTTCGACTACACCAGCCTCGAGGGCTACGTCGATGCCGTGGTGCTGGTGGAGGCGCTGCGCAAGGCCGGCAAGGACCTGACGCGCGCGTCCTTCGTGAACGCGTTCGAGGGCCTGCAGACCGACCTGGGCGGCGTGAAGGTCGAATACGGCCCGCGCAGCCACCAGGGGCTCAAGGCCATCTACCACACCGTCGTGCGCGGCGGCAAGCCGGTGCCGGTCACGCGCTACTGAGCATCGCGGCGCCGCCGCCCATAGGACAGGAGACAAGGCATGAACATCTTCCGCCTGGATTCGATCGCGAAGAAGCTGCTGGTGCCCACGCTCGCCCTGGCGATCGTGGTGCTGGGGGCGCTGGGCACCACGATGGTGGTGGAACAGGACAAGGTCCTGAAGTCGATGATGCACTCCAAGGCCGAGGGGCTGTCGAAGATGATGAGCACCATCAGCGTGCCCTACGTCATCAACTACGACCTGTCGGCGCTGGAGGGCTTCGTGCGCGAGGCGGCCAAGGACGGCGACGTCGCCTACGCCGAGTTCTTCGACGCGGAGGGCAAGTCGCTCACCGCCAACGCGATGAAGTCGCCGCCCAACAAGTCGGCCTTCCTGGTCTACGACCGGGACATCACGGACACCGAAGGCAAGAAGCTCGGCCGGGTGGAAATCGGCTACCGCACCCGCGTGCTGGACCATGCGCTGCAGACGAGCGTGGTGGTGGTCGGCGTCGCCATCGTGCTGGCCCTGGTGCTGCTCGCCTTCGGCATCGCCATCATCGTGCGCGCCGTCACGCGCCCGGCCGCCCGGCTGCTGGCGAGCTTCAATGCGCTGGCGCAGGGCGAGGGCGACCTCACCACGCGGATCCATGTCCGCAGCAACGACGAGTTCGGGCGCATCGTCACCGCCTTCAACGCCACGATGGAGAAGCTGCACGCGCTGATGTCCCAGGTGCGCGACATCGGCCAGACCATCGGGACCGCCTCGCGCGACCTCGCCAACGGCCACTCCGAGCTGTCGGCGCGCAGCGAGCAGCAGGCGTCCTCGCTGGAAGAGACGGCCTCCTCGATGGAGGAGCTGACCTCCACCGTGTCCCAGAACGCGGAGAACGCGCGGCAGGCGAGCACGCTGGCGCAGGGCGCCTCCGACGTCGCGCGCAAGGGCGGGGACGTGGTGGGCCAGGTGGTGGCCACCATGGACGGCATCTCGCAGTCGTCCAGCAAGATCTCCGACATCATCGGCGTCATCGACGGCATCGCCTTCCAGACCAACATCCTGGCGCTCAACGCCGCGGTGGAAGCCGCGCGCGCCGGCGAGCAGGGCCGCGGCTTCGCCGTGGTGGCTTCCGAAGTGCGCAACCTCGCGCAGCGCAGCGCCACCGCCGCCAAGGAGATCAAGGCGCTGATCGGCGACTCGGTCGACAAGGTCCACGCCGGCAGCAAGCTGGTGGACTCCGCCGGCCGCACGATGCAGGAGATCGTCGCGTCGGTGCAGCAGGTGACCGAGCTGGTTTCGGAGATCGCCGCCGCCAGCCAGGAGCAGAGTTCCGGCATCGAGCAGGTGAACGCCGCCATCACGCAGATGGACCACGTGGTGCAGCAGAACGCCGCGCTCGTGGACCAGGCGGCCAGCTCCACGGACTCGATGCACCGCCAGGCGCAGGAGCTGCTGCGGATGGTCGGGCGCTTCAACCTGGGCGGCGCCGCAGCGGTGCCGCTGCAGCCGGTGGGGCCCGCCGCGGATCCCACGCCGCACCACGCCGCGCCGCAGCCGGCGCCGCACGCCGAGCCGGCGCCGATCCGGTTCAAGCCGGCTCCCAAGCTCCCTGCTGCCCGCGGGGGCCTGAACGGGAGCGGACCGCAGGCCCAGCCCCCGGGCGAGTGGCAGCAGTTCTAGGCGGCACGGCCCCGCGCCGCACGCCGCGGAACGCGGCGCGTCCCTGAAGTTCCCGAACGGCACCGATCCAACGGTGCCGTCCTACATGGCGCGCGGCGCTTCTCCGACAACGGGCAACAGTGCGCTCCTTACAGTGCCGCACTTGATGGCATTGCGTGCGTTCTGGTATGCGCGCCCGGATGGATCGCCAGGGGCAGGGCGATTCCTACGCGGATGCCCTGTGCAAACCGACAGGGTCCGCGGCAGGTCTGCCTAGATTGGGCAACGTGGCCGCATGACAAGCGGCGGCCGTTCATTCAACCGACCAAGGAGCAAGCTATGGCATCTCGCAGTTCCTCTTCCTCGTCCTCCTCCAAATCGGCTTCCTCCGGGAAGTCGAGCCGCGCCCAGGCCGCCAGCAAGGGCGGCAAGGCCAGCACCCAGAACAGCAAGGCGCAGAGCGAGCGCGCCAGCGCCAGGGGCGGCAGCAGCAAGTCGTCCTCCGCGGGCAGCCGCAGCGCCAGCAGCCGCTCCTCGAAGAGCAAGTGACCAGCGGCATCCGCGGGGATCGCAGGCCCCCGGCTGGTCATCCCCCGCGTGAGGAGCGAAGCGTACGTGGGGACCCGAGGCGTCCCGGCATGCCTGGCCGGCGCAAGCCCGCCAGGCATGTCTCTTCCACCGATGAAGGAATCCATGAAGTCCCCCTCCAGGAGCGCCGGCACGTCGGCCAACGACTCCACCCGCAGCAGCGGCAGCCGCGGCGCGGCCAACAGCGGCACGAAGAAGGCGAGCAACGCGCACGCCGCCCAGCGCCAGGGCGAGAAGGCCAGCGCCAACAAGGCGGGCAGCAAGCGCGCCGCCGCCGGTGGCGAGAAGAAGAGCACCTCCCGCAGCAAGTGAACGTCCGCCAT
>DASWUI010000301.1:0-1526 GCA_036401715.1 Ramlibacter sp.
GGTCGCCGCGCACCTGCGCCTGACACCCGAGCACTTCTCGCGGCTGCTGCACGAGCTCGTCAACGAACGGCTGCTGCGCGTGGACGGGCGCCGCATCACGCTGCTGGAACCGGCGCGGCTGGCTGCGATGCGCCACTGAACGCAGGCGCCAGCACGCCGCGTTCAACCCCTGAAATCCTTGTAGATCCCGCACACCACCAGCAGGTCGCCCGCCCGCGCGACGTAGCCGGTCTTGGTGAGCACTTCGTTGGTGAAGGGATGGGCCCACTTCCACTCGATCCAGCCCTCGCCCCTGCTGCGCGCCAGTTCCGCCATGTCGCGGATGAACAGCTTGCCGTCCGCGTCGCGGCTGTCCGGGCCCATGCCGACGTTGCGCACGTTGTTGCCGTGCGCGTACAGGATGCCGTCGTCCACGCCGATCACCATCAGGTAGAGGTCGCGGTCCACGAAGCGGCCCTTGCCCTGGCGGTTGACGTCCTCGACCAGCGCCTGGCCGCCATGGACGCGGCAGAACTCGCGCGCGCCCAGGGACATCGCCTTCGCTTCCTCCGCCGTGCCGTATTCGCGCGCACCCAGCGCGAAGCCCGAAACGGCGCGCATCAGGCCGACGGCGCGCTCGTGCAGGCTCGCCACGGTCCTGGCCATGTCCTCCACCAGCCCCGCGTTGTTCTGCGCGACGCCGTCGATGTGGCCGATGGCCTGGTTGACCGAGGCGATGCCGGCGCTCTGCTCCTGGCTCGCGCCGTTGATCTCCAGGATGAGGTCCGTGACCTGGCGCACCGAGGCGACGATCTCGCGCATCGCGCCGCCCGCATCGTCCACCAGCCGGCCGCCTTCGTCCACCTGCGCCACCGAGGCGCCGATCAGCGCCTTGATCTCGCGCGCGGCGGACGCGCTGCGCTGCGCCAGGTTGCGCACTTCGGCCGCGACCACGGCGAAACCGCGCCCCTGGTCGCCCGCGCGCGCCGCCTCCACGGCGGCGTTCAGCGCGAGGATGTTGGTCTGGAACGCGATGCCGTCGATCACGCCGATGATGTCGGCGATGCTGCGCGAGCTGTGGCGGATGGCGTCCATGGTGGCGACCACCTTTTCCATCAGCAGGCCGCCCTGTTCCGCGCGCTGGGAGGCGGCGGCGACGAAGGCCGTGGCCTGCTGCGCGTTCCCGGCGTTGTTCCGCACGGCCGAGGCCAGTTCCTCGATCGAGGCGGCGGTCTGCTGCAGCGCCGACACCTGCGACTCCGTGCGCTGCGACAGCGCCTCGTTGTCGCGCCGGATCTGCGAGGCCGTGGCCGCCACGCTGGTCGTGCCGGTGCGCACCTCGCTCACCAGCCGGAAGAGCTTCTCCTGCAGTTCCTGCAGCGCCGCCTGCAGCCGCCCCAGCTCGCCGGCGGCGGCACGCTCGCCGCGCCGGGTCAGGTCGCCGTCGGCCATGCCGCGCGCCTGCAGCTCCGCCTGCCGGATCGGAAGCGTCAGCCGCCGCAGCAGCCACAGCGCGGTGGCCGTGCCACCCGCCAGGCCCGCGGCCC
>DASWUI010000302.1:0-2953 GCA_036401715.1 Ramlibacter sp.
TCGGCGACGTGGGCGGCGGGGTGGCCTGCCGCTGCGTCACGTTTGGCGACTGGCGGCCGATCGAGCCCCCACCACCGAGGCGGCGGGCGGCGTCGGCGTCGAGCGCGCCGAAGGCGAGCACGCCTGCGAGCAGTACGGTCCAGAGTTTCATCGGTCTCTCCTATGCCCACGCAGGTGCGGGCTCAGCACTTGATTGCAACATGCAGCGCGGCCACGCCGGCAGTGAGGTTGTGATAGTCCACGTGGCCGAAGCCGGTTTGTCTCATCATGGCCTTCAGTTCCTCCTGCCCCGGGTGCATCCGGATGGACTCCGCGAGGTAGCGGTAGCTGGCCTCGTCGCCGGCCACCAGCCGGCCGATGCGCGGCAGGATGTTGAACGAATACCAGTCATACGCCCTTTCGAGCGGCCGCGCCACCTTGGAAAACTCCAGCACCAGCAGCTTGCCGCCGGGCTTCAATACCCGGTGCATCTCGGCCAGCGCCTTGTCCTTGTGCGTCATGTTGCGCAGGCCGAAGCCCACGCTGACGCGGTCGAAGCTTTCCGTCTCGAAGGGCAGTTTCTCCGCGTCGCACACCACCGTCGGCAGGACGAGGCCGGCATCGAGCAGACGGTCGCGTCCGACGCGCAGCATGGACGCGTTGATGTCGGTGTGCACCACCATGCCCTCGCTGCCCACCTTCTTCGCGAATGCCTGGGCCAGGTCGCCGGTGCCGCCGGCGATGTCGAGCACGCGCTGGCCGGGCCGCAGGTCGGCCACCAGCACGGTGTAGGCCTTCCAGGCGCGGTGCAGGCCGAGCGACATGAGGTCGTTCATCACGTCGTACCTGGGCGCCACGGAATCGAAGACGCCGCGCACCCGCCGCGCCTTCTCGCGCTCGTCGACGGTCTGGTAGCCGAAATGGGTCTGGGTCATGGGAACTACGGTGGGGAACTCAGTGGCCGCAGGAATGGCCGCCCTGCGCGGCCTTGCCCGCCATGGGCGCGTCGCGGTCCACGCCGGCTTCCTGCAGCCGCCGCTCGTAGTCCTGCCACAGTTCCGCCTGCTGGGAGCCGAGGAAGTACAGGTAGTCCCACGAGTAGATGCCGCTGTCGTGCCCGTCGGAGAACACGGGCTTCACGGCGTAGTTGCCGATCGGCTCCAGCGAAAGGATGTCGACGCTGCGCTTGCCGGTCTGCAGCACCTCCTGCCCCGGCCCGTGGCCCTGCACTTCCGCCGAGGGCGAATAGATGCGCATCAGCTCGAAGGGAAGTCGGAAGACCGATCCGTCGGCAAAGCCGACCTCCAGCACGCGCGAGGCGCCATGGAGGGTGATGGATTCGGGAGAAGGGGTTTCGCTGCGGAGGCCGGCCATTGCGCCAGTTTACGCGCAGCGCGTCGTCACAGCCTGACCGCGAAGCTCACGTAGATGCGGTCGTCGTTCTTCCGGGGGGAGGCGGAGTTCACCGAGAGAGGCACCCGGCTGCCCAGCACCAGGGTGCCGTAGTCCACCGCCAGCGACCAGGCGCCGCGCGCGTAGCGCAGGCCGAAGCCCACGCTGGCGAGCCGGTCGGAAGGCGGGTTGAGCACGAAGTCGGGGTCGTTGTTGCGCACGTAGCCCGCGTCCACGAAGCCGAGCAGGCGGAATCCGGGGTCCAGTTCGGGCGTGGTCACTTCCAGGGTCGCGGACACGCCCTTGTCGCCGGTGACCGGGCGCTCGAGTTCCGTGCCGCGCACGGAGCCGATGCCGCCGATGCCGAACTGCTCGCCGGCGATCAGCACGTCGGGGCTGTACTGGAACTGGCCGCGCGCCGTCCACAGCCAGGTGGTGGCGAGCGGGGCGCTGTAGCTGGCGGCGCCGCGCAGCGCCTTCCAGTGCACGGTGTCGATCCGCGGATCCTCGCTCCGGTAGGAGGCGAGGTCATTGTTGCGGCCCGTTCCCGTGTTCCAGGCGAGGTCGACGTTGTAGCCCCACACGGCCGCGTCGGTTTCCGTGCGCGCCGTGTAGCCCAGGGTGATGGGGCGGCTGCGCCTGTCCTCCTGGCCGATGGGCGCGCCGTCGAGCAGCGCGGCGTCGAACACCTTGTCGTCGATGCCGGCGGTCACGTAGCTGCGGCGGCCGCCCCGCGGCGGCAGGTACACCGTGTAGTTCACCCCGAAGGTGTGGCCGGCGCCGGTGCTGGTGAAAGTGCCGAAGTTGCCGACGACGTCGGAGCGGGTGTAGGTGGCGCCCACGACGCTGCCCAGCGCGTAGAGCGGCACCTTGTACGCCAGGCCGAGCTGCCGGACGTCCTGGTGGCGCTCGAAGGAGGTGGTGTAGGCACCGACGAACTGGTGGTCGCGGTTGAACAGGTTGGTGTGGCCCAGCAGCACGGTGAACCGGTCGCGGCCGGTGGCTTCGGAGCCGGCGTTCGAAAGGGAGACGCCCGCCGTCCAGGGGCGCTGTTCGCGCACGGTGATGGTGGCATCGATGCGGTCCGGCTCCTCGGACTCGCGCAAGCCCACCTGGACCTGCTTGTTCGGGTTCTCGTTGGCGATCGCGGTCTGGATCGCCAGCGTGCGGAAGTTGGGGCTATCCCCCTCGCGCAGCTCCGGCAGGGTGCGCCGGATGTTGCCCTCGTCGTAGACCTGGCGGCCCTCGATGGCGACCTTGCCGACCACGAATTTCACGATCTGCAGCTTGACCGTGTCGCCGACTTCCTGCGGCGGCAGGGCGACGCGGTGCAGGCCGAAGCCGCGCGTGCGCAGCTCGGCCTCGAGCGCGGCCGTGGCCTGCTGCAGCGTCTCTATGGTGGCGGCGGGCCGCACGAAGGGTGCCAGCACGCGCTGGGCGTCCGCCTCGCCGATGGGGTTCTCGCCTTCGATGCGGAAGCCGCGGAGGGCGACCACCGGCGTCGCCGCGGGGCTGGCCAGGGGCGGCGTCGCGCGCGGCGCCGGCGCAGGCGCAGGCGCCTGGGCGTGGGCGGTGCCGGCGG
>DASWUI010000303.1:0-3894 GCA_036401715.1 Ramlibacter sp.
GGCGCAGCCACAGCGGCAGCAGCCAGGCCGGGTCGCCCAGCGAATGCGTGCCCTGGAAGCTCGTGGCGGGCGCACTGCCGATCTGCACCTGGCAGGTCTGCTTCGCCCAGTCGCGGGCGACGAAGGGCTTCCATTCGCCCAGCGCCAGCGCCCCGTGCGACTGCAGGTCGGCGAGCTTGAGCAGCGCGCCGGCCGTGCGGGCCTGCTTCCAGCGCGAATCGACGACCTCGATGGAGACCGCCATCGCGTCCACCAGGCCGGCCGTCGTTTCGTGCGACAGCGCCTGCGCATCCGCCGGCGTCACGTCGCGCCCCAGCCGCAGGGCGACCTCGGCCTCGATCAGGCGCAGGTTGAAGTGTTCGTCGCGCGCGTTCGCCGGGCCGTGCCACACGCGCTCGGGCGGCAGCGGTGCGTGCGTGAGCACGGTGCCGCGCGAGGGCCCACCCGACTTCCAGTGCCGCGGCACCGGCTCGCCGAACCAGCCCATCGCACGCGCCACCCGGTCCTGCACCGCGTAGGCATCCTTGGCTTCCTGCAGCAGGCCTTCCAGCGGCGCGGCGTCCACCGGGCGCTGCTCGCGCCAGGCTTGCAGCAACGCATCGGCAACGGTCTGGACGGGATCGGGCATCGGGGGGGCTCCTTCGGGCAAAGCCGCGATGCTACTTCGTCCCGGCCTTCTCGCGGTTGGCATGCAGGCGCGTGTCCACCAGGTCGACGATGCGGTCGATCACCGGGTGGCGCAGGCCCAGCTGCCGCGCGACCAGCTGCACCAGCTTGTCGGCGCGCTCGATGTACTGGGCGCCGTTCTGCAGGGCGCGGGCGGCCGAGGCGGGACGCGACAGGCTCTGCGCGGCGGCGGCGTACTTCTCGAAGGGCACCAGGTCCTCGTCGCGGGCTCCCAGGCGCACGCAAACGTCGTACACGAAGTTGTAGACCGAGCGCGACTCCTCGATGTCGGTGTGCACGGCTTCCTGCGCGGTGCGCATGCCGTCGGCGGTGATGCAGCGGTAGTTGCCGGCCAGCAGCATCGACCACTTGGCCAGCGGCACGAAGATGGAGTCCGACACGCGCAGCTTCACCGGCAGTTCGATCGGGCCTTCGGGCGCCTGGAAGCGCACGGCGTCGACGTCGCGCTCCAGCGCGCGGAGCATCTCGTTGTACTTGGGCGCGTCGAAGCGCGCGACCTTGAAGTTGGTCGGCAGCGTGACCTGCAGCACGTTGACCTTTTCCTCCGGCGGGCGGATCGCCTGCGGGTCGGGGCTGCACAAGGTGAGCAGGCCGGGATCGAACTCGTCCCACACGCTGGCGTCGGTGTAGGCGGCCTTCAGCGCATCGGCGTCCAGGCCGGGGATGCGCCTGAGGTAGGGCAGCGGCGGCATGTTCATGATGGACATGCAGGGCACGCGCGAACGCGCCACGGCCGCGAGCAGTTCGCGCACGCCGGGTGAACGGTACTGCGGCTCCTGCATGGCCAGGCCGATCAGGTCGTAGTCCGCGGGGTTCACGTCGCCGGTGCCGCCGGCGGACACCTTGCCCGGCAGCTTGCGCGAATCGATCTCGACGGGCTGTGCGCGGCCGCGGATCGGCATGCGCACGCGGAAGCCTTCGCTGTTGATCAGGTCGGCTTCCGCGGGCAGGCACACGAGCTTGACTTCGTGGCCGGCGAACAGGAGCTTGGACGCGAGCAGCGATCCGTAGGAAGCGCCCAGGATCAGGATCTTGCGTTGTGTGCTCATGGGGAATGTCTCCACTTCGTTTGGTTGTTACAGCACGGGCCGGCACTGCCAACCCGGCCGTGAGATTACGCCGGGGTTATGGTGATGCAAAGGTGAAATGCTTGTGACCGAAAGCGATGGACTCGCTGCGGCGCAACAGGCAACAGGCATCAGCCATCGACGCGGACGTTGGCCTCCCTGGCCACCTTCGCCCACTTCAGGGTCTCCGAACGCACCAGGCGTGCAAAGCTCTCGGGCGAGCCGCCGCCGTCCTCGACGCCGAAAGCGTCGAATTTTTCACGGACCTCGGGCATGGCGAGCACCGCCTGCAGGTCGGTGTTCATCTTCTGCGCCAGCGCCGCCGGCAGCTTGCCGGGCCCGGAGATGCCGTACCAGTTGAAGGTCTCGAAGCCCGGGAAGCCCTGCTCCTGCATCGTCGGCACGTCGGGGTAGGCCTTCACGCGCCGGGCACGCGTCTGCGCGATGGCGATCGGCCGGACTTCACGTGCGGCGTCGCCGCGGCCATGGTCTCGAAGCTGTACTGGATCTGGCCGCCGATCAGGTCGGTCAGCAGCGGCCCGCTGCCCCGGTAGGGAACGTGCAGGGCGTCGACCTTCGCGCGCAGCTTGAACAGCTCCAGCGCGAAGTGCTGCGCGGTGCCGGGGCCGGCGGAACCGAAGGTCACCTTGCCGGGCTGCGCCTTGCACAGGGCGACGACGTCCTTCACCGTCTTCGCGGGTTGCTGCGCGCCGGCGATCAGCAGGTTGGGCGTGAGTCCCAGCAGCGCCACCGGCACGAAGTCGCGTTCCGGGTGGTAGCGCAGCTTCGGCAGCACCGCGGGCGCCAGCGCATGGCTGTTGATGGTGGTCAGCAGCAGCGTGCTGCCGTCGCTCGCCTGCTGGGCGACGTGTTCGGCCGCCAGCGTGCCGGATGCGCCCGGCCGGTTGTCGATCACGACCGGCTGTTTCCAGAGGCCTTGCAGCTTCTCGCCGACGACCCGTGCGAGCGCGTCGGCGCCGCCGCCCGGCGGAAAGCCGACGACGATGCGGATGGGGCCGCGGGGCCAGGACTGGGCGCGCACGGCGGGAAGGGCGGCGAAAGCGGCGGCCGCCGTCCCCGCCTGCAGCAGGAGGCGTCTTTGCATGGGGAAAATCTCCTGGGGGTGAGTGTCGGCCTTCGTCAGGGCGAGGGCCAGCGGTCCGCCCAGGGGTGTGCCGCCTCGTAGGCGGCGCCGAGGTCGAGCAGGGCGTCGTCACCGCCGTAGCGGCCGACGAGCTGCATGCCGATGGGGAGCCCTTCGCGCGAGGGCGCGCAGGGCAGGGCCAGCCCCGGCAGGCCCGCGGCGTTGACCCAGCCGGTGTACACGGCGTGGCCGCGCGGCCCGACCTCCTGCCCGGCGATGTGCGTCGGATAGGCGTCTTCCGCCTTCCAGGGCAGCGCCGCGGCCGAAGGCAGCACGATCACGTCGATGTCCCGGAACAGCGCGACGCTGTCGCGGCGCAGCTGCTTGACCTGCTCGAGGATCTGCCACAGGCGCGCGGCCGGGACCTGCCGGCCCCTCGCGGCCATGTCGAGGTACTTCGCGGAAGCCTGCGCGGCCCAGTCCGGATGCGTGTCGAACAGGTGCGCGAGCCCGGCCTGGCCGATCTGCGGCCAGGCTTCGGCGTAGAAGTCGAGGTCCAGGGGCAGGGGGCCGGTCAGGACGGGATGGCCGAGGGCTTCGAGCTGGCGCACGGATTGCGAGACGCTGGCGGCGATCTGCGGGTCCAGGGGCGCGGTGCCGAAACGCTCGACGTAGAGGATGCGCAATGGAGATGGTTGCGGGGCTGCCCCGGCGGCATGCGCGGCCGCCAGCGAGGACCGGTCCACCGCCGCCGGCCCGCGCATCACCTCGAACAGCATGCGCGCGTCCGCCACCGTGCGCGCGAGCGGCCCGATCACCTCGAAGTCCAGCAGCAGGCTGGGCAGCACGTGCTCGCGCGGCACGGCGCTGAGCGAGGGCTTCAGGCCGACCACGCCCGCATGCGATGCGGGCCTGCGGATGGAACCACCGCCGTCCTGGCCGATCGCCAGCGGCGCGATGCCGCTGGCCACTGCCGCTACGGCGCCGCCGCTGGAACCGCCGGGCGTGAGTTCCGGGTTCCATGGGTTGCGCGTGGGGCCGAACAGCGGGTTGGCG
>DASWUI010000304.1:0-3272 GCA_036401715.1 Ramlibacter sp.
CGCCGCGCCGCGGGCGGCTCGCCTTCGTGGCGCAGTCGGGGGCGGTCATCACGTCCGTCATCGACTGGGCGCAGCCGCGCG
Organism: Ramlibacter sp.; assembly: GCA_036401715.1. Taxonomy (GTDB): domain Bacteria; phylum Pseudomonadota; class Gammaproteobacteria; order Burkholderiales; family Burkholderiaceae_C; genus Ramlibacter. The sequence continues at coordinate 82 of DASWUI010000304.1, forward strand.
GGGTGGGCTTCTCGCACCTGGTGTCGCTGGGTGACGTGGCGGACGTCGACTTCGGCGACATGCTCGATTACCTGGCGGGCGACCCAGACACCGACGCCATCCTGCTGTACATGGAAGCGGTGGTGAACGCGCGCAAGTTCATGTCGGCGGCGCGGGCGGCGGCGCGCAACAAGCCGGTCATCGTCGTGAAGTCCGGCCGGGCCCCGGAAGGCGCGCGCGCCGCGGCCTCGCACACCGGCGCGCTCGCCGGCTCGGACGCCGTGTTCGATGCGGCGGTGCGGCGGGCCGGCATGGTGCGCGTCGACACGCTGGAGGCGCTGTTCGACGCGGCACAGACGCTGTCGCGCCTGCAGCGCTGGCGCGGCGAGCGGCTGGCCATTCTCACCAACGGTGGCGGCGCGGGCGTGCTGGCCGCCGATGCGCTGGCACTGGGCAAGGGACAGCTGGCGGTGCTCACGCCGGGGACGCTGGCGCAGCTCGATGCGGTGCTGCCGGCCAACTGGTCGCACGGCAACCCGGCCGACATCATCGGCGACGCGCCGGTGGAGCGCTACACGCAGGCACTGGACATCCTGCTGCGCGCGCCCGAGGTGGACGGGGTCCTCTTCATGCACGCGCCGACGGCGATCGTGCCCGCGGCGCAGATCGCGGCGGCCTGCGCACCGATGCTGCGCGAGCCCGGCAAGCCGGTGCTGAGCTGCTGGCTGGGCGGCACGGTGGTGGAGCCCGCCCGCAGGCTCTTCGCGGACGCGGGCCTGGCCACCTACACGACCCCGGAACATGCCGTCGCCGGCTGGCTGCAGCTGGTGCAGTACCACCGGCATCAGGAAGCGCTGCTGCAGCTGCCGGACGCGCAGCCGCACGAGCTGCGTGTCGAGAAGGCCGAAGCGCAGGCGGTGCTGGCACAGGCGCTCGCCGAAGGACGCGAGTGGCTCGAGGAACAGGAAGCCAAGCAGGTGCTGCTGGCCTACGGCATCCCCACGGTGCAGACCCTGCGCGTGCGCGACGCCCAGGAGGCGGCGGCCGCCGCGGAGGACATCGGCTTTCCGGTGGCGCTCAAGGTGCTGTCGCCGCAGATCGTGCACAAGAGCGACGTCGGCGGCGTGGCCCTGAACCTCGCCTCCGCCGAGGACGTGCGCGCCGCGGCGGTGCGCATGCGCCAGGAGGTGGCGCGCCGCAGCCCGCACGCGCACGTCACCGGCTTCACCGTGCAGGCCATGGCGCACCGGCCGCGGGCGCACGAGCTGATCGTGGGCATTGCCGACGACAGCGTCTTCGGCCCGGTGATCCTGTTCGGCGACGGCGGCACGGCGGTGGAGATCCGCAAGGACCGCGCGGTGGCGCTGCCGCCGCTGAACGCGGCGCTGGTGCGCGACCTCGTGGCGCGCACGCAGGTGGGCCCCATGCTGGCCGGCTACCGGGGGCGCGCCGGCGTGCACCAGGCGGCGCTCACCGATGCCGTGCTGCGCGTGTCGCAGATGGCGTGCGACCTGCCGGCGCTGGCGGAACTGGACATCAACCCACTGCTGGCCGATTCCGACGGCGTGCTGGCGCTGGATGCGCGCATCCGGCTGCGCCGGCCGCAGGCGGGGGAGGGCAGCCGGCTGGCGCTGCGGCCGTACCCGTCCGAGCTGGAGGAGAGCTTCATCGTCGACGGGCACACGCTGCCGGTGCGGCCGATCCGCCCGGAGGATGGCGGCCGCCTCGCGACCTTCTATGCCGAGGCCTCGCCGGCGGACCTGCGCCTGCGCTTCTTCATGGCCCGCAGGGAAGTGCCGCGCTCCGAGCTGGCCCGCTACTGCCAGATCGACTACGAGCGGGAGATGACCTTCATCGCGCTGGACGGCGACCGCATGGCCGGCGAAGTCCGCGCGGTCTGCGACCCCGACAACCGCGAAGCGGAGTTCGCGCTGCAGGTCGCCTCCCCGTGGCAGCACCGCGGGCTCGGACGCATGCTGCTGGACAAGCTCATCGCCTACCTGCGGGCGCGCGGCACGGTGGAAGTCGTGGGCATGTGCCTGCAGGAGAACGCCGGCATGGTCGCGCTCGCGCGCGACACCGGGTTCAGCGTGAAGGCGGGCCCGGACGACACGATGCGGCTGCGCCTGCGTTTGACGACAGCGGATTGAAGGCCGCGCGCCCCGGGCGCGTGCAGGTTCCTGCACTTCGTCAACGTGCGCTCTTTCGGCGTTACACCCGGGCGCCCGGCCGAGGCACCAGCATGCGCGCAATTCGGAAATTTCCCGTGCTCGCAGGCTCTGCCCGGTAAGCAGCCGTAAGAACGACGCGCGCGGGCGTGTGCCATGCTTGAAGGACCCCACGTCACTCCCAGGCGCCGGAAACGGGTTCCGCGCCACCCTCAGCAAGCAAATTGAGACGGAGTGAAAAGATGAAAACCTCGAAGACCCTCGCGGCAGCGTTTCTCGGGATGGCCATGGCCAGCAGCGGCGCATTCGCGCAGCAGAGCGGGCTGGTGAACGTCGACGTGAGCAACGTCGCCAACAACATCGCCAAGAACATCAACGTGGACGTCGGCCAGATCCCGGTGACGGTGCAGGCGCCGATCGGCATCGCCGCCACGGTGTGCGGCGTCGCGGCCAACGTGCTGGGCCGCCAGGCGCCCAGCGGCAACGCCACCTGCAGCGCGACGAGCACCTCCACGGCGCTCGACCAGATCGTGCAGCGGCAGCTGAAGACGAACACGCAGGGCTGACGCAGCGCGCGGGAAGGAAGGCCGCTCTCCGGAGCGGCTTTCTCCTTTTCAGGTGCTGGCGCGCGGCACCAGTTGGAAGCCGAGGTCGATGCAGGGGGAGGGCACGGCCTCGCCGCGCATGAGCGCCAGCAGCATCTGCGCGGCCTCCGTGCCGATCTCGCCGCGCGGCGTGCGCACGGTGGTCAGGGGCGGCAGCATCTGGTCGCTGCCGGTGAGGTCGTTGAAGCCGGCGACGGCGACCCGCTGCGGCACCGCGATGCCCAGACGCAAGGCGGCGAGCAGCGCGCCCTGCGCGAGGTCGTCGTTGCAGAAGAAGACCGCATCGACGGGCGGCGACTGACCCATGATCTGCTCGAACATCACGCCGCCCAGCCCGATCGACGAGGGCGCCGGGTTGAGCCACTCGAGGGTCGGCGCGTACAGGCCGGCTTCGCGCATCGCGGTGCGCCAGCCTTCCAGCCGCTGCAGGGTTCGCGGG